>JAUSMA010000071.1 GCA_030645475.1 Nitrospirota bacterium | reverse complement strand
GATCACGTTTCGGAGCTATGAAGAAAAGCAGGCGGAAAATTTCCGCAAAATGCTGCTCTCGATGGCGGACGACATCCGGGTCGTCCTGATCAAGCTCGCCGACCGGCTCCACAACATGCGCACCTTGGAACATCTCAGCCCACCCAAGCGGAAGGAGATCGCTCAGGAGACGTTGGAGATCTATGCGCCGCTGGCGAACCGCCTTGGGATCGGGTGGATCAAGAACGAGCTGGAGGATCTCTGCCTCAAGCATCTGAAGCCGGAAGTGTACGAGACGTTACGTATTCGTGTGGCGAAACGGGACGAGGATCGGCAGCAATACATTGAGGAAGTCGGCCACCTGATGCAACAGGCGTTGCAAGAGAATGGATTAGCCGGACAGGTCTATGGTCGTCCCAAACATCTGTACGGCATCTACCAAAAGATGAGTAAACAGTCGATTACGTTCGAAGAGGTCTACGACTTGACGGCGCTGCGGATCGTGACGGATCTCAAGATGAACTGCTATGCCGTCCTCGGGGTGATCCACTCGCTCTGGCGGCCTGTGCCGGGGCGTTTCAAAGACTACATCGCGATTCCGAAGTCCAACCTCTATCAGTCCCTGCATACGACGGTGGTCGGTCCGAAGGGAGAGCACGTCGAATTCCAGATCCGCACGGAAGACATGCATCGTATCGCCGAACATGGCATCGCCGCACATTGGAAATATAAGGAACAGGGGCAGGTTGCCGATCGCGACAGCAAGGCCTTCGGCTGGCTCCACCAGTTCGTCGAATGGCACGAAGACTTGGCGGATAACCGGCAGTTCATGGATTCGGTGAAACTCGATCTCTTCCACGATGTGGTCTATGTGTTCACGCCAAAAGGGATCGTGAAGGAATTACCGAAAGGATCGACGCCTGTCGATTTTGCGTTCGCGATTCACACCGAAGTCGGAGACCATTGTGTCGGCGCCAAGGTGGACGGAAAGATCGTGCCCCTCAAGCATGAACTGGCCAGCGGAGATATGGTCGAGATTCTGACGTCACCGACGCAAACGCCGCACAAGGACTGGCTGAAGTTTGTCCGCACTTCGCGCGCGAAGACCAAAATCAAACATTGGATCAAGCTCGAAGAGCAGAAGCGGAGCGTTGAGATCGGCCGTCGCTTGCTGGAGTCTGAATTCCGCCGTCAGGGGATGGCCCCGGCTCAGATGTTCAAATCGGCGGAGCTGTTGGAAGTGGCTCGTCAGTCTGGCTTCGAGAGTACCGAGGAGTTGACCGCTGCCGTGGGCTTCGGCAGCCTGGCGACATCGCAGGTCATTGGTAAACTCACGGCGCCTCCTGCCGGAGCGCAGGCGCCGGTTCAGGAGCGTCCCGTTGCGCACAAGGCCGTGGGAGGAAAGAGCGACGACACTGGCGTGCAGGTCAAGGGGTCTCGCGATCTGTTGATGCAGTTGTCGCGCTGTTGTCATCCCGTGCCAGGCGATCGCATCCTCGGCTATATCACTCGAGGACGCGGGCTGACGATCCATGCCGTCGACTGTCCGAACCTTGTGGCGTTGGACTACGATAAGGAACGGCTGGTGGAAGTGGAGTGGGACTCGGCCACGCCGGGCACGCATTCGGTGAAAATGTCCATTGTGGCCGTCGATAAGACCGGTGTGCTGGCAAATGTGTCTTCCGCGATTGCGGAATGTCATGCCAACATCAGCCGCGCCGAGATTACGACGCGAGAGGATCAGAAAGCCGTGCTGGATTTCGTCGTGGAGGTCTCAGGCACCCAGCATCTCGATCAGGTGCTGAAAGCGGTTGAGCGGGTCGATGGGGTGATTACGGCTAGACGCATGAGGGCTTGGCAGGAGCGATCGTAAGCGTCTGTCTTGTTCAGATGGTCTATTCGGTCTATCTGGTTTGTTTGGTTGCATGAGACTAACCAGACAGACTAGACAGACTTGAGGAACCAGATAGACCCGTTTCGTCCGCTATGGGACCTTGAACTGAAGCTTCGATCCCCGCTGCAACTTCAAACTCTCTGCCCGGCCCCCTGCGAGTTCCAGCACATAGAGCGACTCGTCATTCGGACGATATTGCGGGCAACTGTCGTCCGTTCTCGTGCAGATCGGGACATTCTGCTCGATGTGGACGATCTGTTTCTTTTCGTTCATCCAAATAATATCGAGCGGGATCTTGGTGTTCTTCATCCAGAAGGTCCAGGGCTGCGCCTGTAAGAACGTAAAGAGCATGCCGCGATCGGCGCCGAGGTGTTCCCGGTACATCAATCCTTCGGCGCGCTTTTGGGGCGTGTCGGCTAACTCCGCATGGATAATGATGCCCCCTGGGATGGTAATCGGGATGAGCCCTGGTATCACCGGATCAGTCCCTGCTTGGGTTGAGCCGGGGAAGGGGAGGAAGAGGGTGAATAGCAGCGTCAGTAGCCGTAGTTGTTGCATCGGAGCATCCTATCGGCGAGGCAGGAGTGAGTCAAGCCGGTAGCCCTGTCTTGGGGCCTCTGGCGGCTGGGGGCATCTTGCAATCGCGCGGTTGGCTATGGCATCCTCGGCCAGCTTATGCAAGGGAGGGGCGCATGAAAGAGGTACGAAAAGTCCATTACGTCAAGGGTGTGTTTGTCTGTCCAACCTGCAGGCAGTCGTATGTGCAGGAAAAATGGATCGAAGCATGGCGTGTTCGCTGCCACAAGTGCGACTATCGTGGGGCATTGACGGACGTTTCCGTCGAAGAGCGGATGGAAGAGGAAATCGTCCGGCGTTGATCAGGCGCCAATTCTGCGCGCCCTGTTCTGCTCGCTGTACGTCGATGCGTTCCAAGTTTCCCTCCGGTTCACGACCCCGCTTGAATAGCACTCTATTCCTCTGTCTCCTTCTGTTGATACCGGGCATCGGATCCGGTGAGGCCTTCGCCGAAGAGCCGGCTTCTCCGGTGAAGGTGCTCGTCACCTACCATTCACATTCCGGCAATACCGAACGCATGGCTGAGGCGGTGGTTGAGGGTGCGAAGAGCGTTCCCGGCACGGAGGTGCTGCTCAAACGCGTCGGCCAGGTGACGGCGGATGAGCTGTTCTCCGCCGATGCGGTCGTGGTTGGTTCGCCGGTCTATTGGTCGAATATGTCTGGTGAGGTGAAGACCTTCTTCGATAACTGGCAGTTTAAATTCGGGGTGTTTCCTGAGTTTAAAATGAAGAACAAGGTCGGCGCAGCCTTTGCCACGGGTGGGCAGGTGTCCAGCGGGAAGGAAGTGACGATGCTGACGATCCTTGCCGCGATGTTGGGCAACCAGATGATTGTTGTCAGCGGAGGCGGGGCTTTCGGCGCCTCTGCCACCACGGAGGGCGACAGCCCAGGCATCGACAATAAGGAATTGGCCGACGCCAAGGTTTTGGGCCGGCGTGTGGCCGAAGTCGCGGCGAGATTCAAGGCCGGTTCAGCCAAGTAGAATCTTCCGTATGGCTCCCACTCCCTGTTTCGAACGGCGAGCGGCCGGACGTACGAGGGCGTCCGATAGATTGCAGATCGAGTCGTCTTCCGTTTTCGTGCCTTGATGCCGCTCCTCTCTCCCCCTTATAGTGATGCACTATGCGGAAAAAGACCTCATCCCGTCGCGGGCAGGGGGATCGTCCCATGTCTGAACAGGGGATTGTCCTTCCGCGCCCTACCCCCGAATCATTTGCGCTCCTGGCCGCCTTTCGCGCCATATCGGCGAATGCGGTCTATACGATGGCTCCGAAGGCCTCTGTCCTCAAGGGATACGACTATTATCAAGAGCAGCGGCTTCAGCATTATGTCTGGAGCCATGACCGCACAACGCTGACGGCGCAGGTGGAAGGGACCAGACTCTACGAGGTCGTCTTCTCCATCGTCGACGGGTTCTTGTCGGCCTCCTGCGATTGCCCGGCCTGGGACCCCGGCTGGTTGTGCAAACATGTGTTGTGCGCCTATTTCACGACCAAGCATGTGCTCTCCCCGCAGCTATTCAGATTGCCGGGAGGGCATCACAGTGAGCTGCTTGGGCTCCAGGCCGAATTGCTCGGCAACATCACGGAGCCGGTCCGGACGTTCAAGCCGGCTTCCACCGGAGCGGCCCGCAAGGAATCGGCCTATGAGATCGTCATTGATACCAGCCATCTGCCTCCGCAGCTTCTGATCCAGAAACATGGGGTGCCACTTTCCGGGGAATGGGGCTCTGACATTCCATCCGACCTGCGTCCTCTTCTCAGTGTGTCCCGGCACATGTCCGGGTTCGGGGAAGACCCCTTGCTCCACTATCTCAGAGTTCACGACAGTCCCTATCCAATCCTGTTGGTCTCTGGTGAGGAATCGATCCCGCTTCAATGGAGCCAGTCGGTCAAGTGTCGGAGTAAGACGGAGATCGATCTCGCGGGCGCCAAGATCCGGGTCCGCGCCGTCTGTCTTGCCGATGAGATCCCCCTTGAGCGGATCGTCCGCTTCAGGACGTTTGTGGCCGATGTGAATGGCGGGCGGCTTCTCTATTTGAAAGACGAGCAGGGTTGGGCGTTGTTCCGCTCTTTGCGGCAACGTTTCAAGGGGGGTGAGCCGTTTGTCGATCCCTATGCCGATCTTGAGGAGGGGGCGCGTGCGGTGCCGTCATCAGATGAGTCCGGGTACGGGCGATCGCAAAGAGCGGACGAGGATACGGAATTCACGCTGTCGCTGGAGGAGTTTCAGCCCGCACAAATCGATGTGACATATAAACAGATCAATCGGATCGTGCGCGATCTGCGGCTGAAAGTGGAGGGCCAGGATCTGTCGGTCCATCGGCCTGAGCTTCCGCCTGCGGATGATGCGCATTCGTATGCCCTGATTCTGAATCCTCCGTCCGGCACTGAAGGCCATCCATCGACCTCATGGACGTTGCAGGTGCAATGTCGTCGCGGCGATTTCCGGTTTGCTCCGAGCCACGCAACGTTCGGGTGCCTCTCGGCGCTGGGACAGGGCCTGGCCCTGTCCGGCGCGTTACGCACATCCAAACGAAAAGCCCTGATGTACGAGACCTTCTTTAGCCTGCTTTCTGTGCGTGAGGCCAAGGCGCGAGACCAACGTATCAAAATGGCCCTCGGCCTGGACGGTTGGCCACGCGCCGTCAGCGACGAGGGGGCACAGTGGCTCAGTCAGCATCTCTCCGGTTATGCCAGGACAGTCGTGCGGCTACAGGTTCACGCAGGGCGATGGGAACTGCAGCCGGTGGACAAGGCCCGCGAGGCGCAGCTGTACAGGATCCCTTTCGAGGTATTCGGCCCGGAGGTCTTTCGAGGCATGCCGCGCTACGATGAGATGACGATCGATGGGCCGCAGTTGTTCCAAGGGTTGCCGGCTCTCCTGGACAGACTGACAACCGCCGGGGTCGAATTACTGTATCAGGATAAGCCCATCAAGCCTGCTCAGTGGGATTGTTCCGCCCAGGTCGAGCATATCGAGCCTGAAGGGAGTGGCATCGACTGGTTTGAAATCCGTCCTGAAATCCGGTGCAACGGCGTGGTGCTGGACGAATCGGAATGGCGGGCGGCTTTCCTGCAGGGCGGGTTGATCGATGCCGAAGGCGGGTTGCGGGTGCTGGATCGCCAGACGATCGAACGGCTGCGTGCGATCCTCGCCCTGACCGGCGAGGCGCTGTCGGATCAAGGCGCTACGAAGATTGTGCATGTGCCGCGCCTGCAGATCCTCGACTGGCTGGCATTGCGGGAGCAGGGGATTACGGTCTCGTTGCCTGCCGAAGACGAGGCCGTGCTGGCGCGTCTCATGGGATTTACGCAGATTGCCGCACGCCCTCTGCCGGAGGGTGTGCAAGCCACGCTTCGCCCCTATCAACGGGATGGGTATGCCTGGCTCGCCTTTCTCTACGAACATCGTTTCGGCGCCTGCTTGGCCGATGACATGGGGCTGGGCAAGACGCTTCAGGCGATCTGCCTTCTGGCTGCCATTCAGGACGGGCACATCAAGGCGGCGGCGGGAGTGAAGGGCCCCCATCTGGTTGTCGTGCCGACGAGTCTGCTCTTCAACTGGGAGCAGGAGCTGGCACGTTTTGCGCCAGGATTAACTGTCCATGTCTATAGCGGCAGTGAGCGGACGTTCGATGCCAAGGATGGCGAGGTCGTCATCACGACCTATGGGCTGATTCGCCGGGACATCGAACGATTGGAGCGCATGGCCTTCCATGTCATCGTGTTCGACGAGGCACAGGCCGTGAAGAATATTCAGGCCGATACGACGAGCGCCGCCCGCCGTCTCGCCGGACGATTTAAAATCTCGCTGACCGGCACCCCGCTCGAAAACCATCTCGGTGAGTACTTTTCTGTGATCGATCTCTGCATGCCTGGATTGCTCGGCGAGTATAGTCGGTTCAAGGCCGGTCTCAAACGTGTTCAGGGTGCGGCATTGGAGCAGTTGCTTCGCCGGACTAAGCCCTTCATCTTGCGGCGGACCAAGGCAGAGGTGCTTCACGACTTGCCGCCGAAGATCGAGAGCGAGGTGTTCCTCGACTTGACCGATCGGCAAAAGGCCTTGTACCAGCAGACGGTCGCTCAGGTCCGCACCACGATCGACGAGGCCTACCGGACGAAGACGTCAGGCCAGGCGCAGTTCATCGCGCTGACGGCGATCCTCAAGCTCCGCCAGGTCTGCCTCTCGCCTCGCTTGCTGACGAACCGGGACGATGAGTCCTCTCCAAAAATCAGTTTCTTGATAGAGCGATTACAGGTATTGCTGGACGAGGGGCACAGTGCGCTGGTGTTTTCCCAGTTCACCAGCTTTCTCGATCTGGTGGAGGAATCCTGTGTCCGGCACGGGCTGCCGTATCACCGGTTGGATGGCTCCACGGTGGCCACCGCGCGCAAAACTCGCGTGGCGGCGTTTCAAGGCGGCAAACAGCCTGGCGTGTTTCTCCTCAGTCTCAAGGCGGGGGGGCAGGGGCTGAATCTCACCAAAGCGAGTTATGTGTTCCATCTGGACCCCTGGTGGAATCCGGCGGTGGAAAACCAGGCGTCGGATCGCGCGCACCGTATCGGACAGCAGCGGACGGTTTCGATCGTGCGGATTCTCATGCGTCATAGCATTGAGGAAAAGATGATGGCGCTCAAGCAGCGGAAGCTCGATCTGTACGATGCAGTGATGCGTGGTGTGGTGCGTGGCTCAGGGCAAGGGGTCTTGAGCAGGTCCGATTTCGAGTTTCTGCTCTCGCCGAATGCGTCCTGAGGACATGGCGCTTCACTTTGATCACGAGTTGACGAGGTGTCGAACGGTCTTGTGGCGTAGAGGGGCGGAAGCTTGGTCCTGTCTAGTTCCGTACCGCGTTGGGGGAAGGCGTTTGGCAGGCACTCGTCGCGATCTGCACATACTCGTGGATATTCTTTGAGCAGCGACCACAACAGCCCGCCTCTTTGAGGCCAAACTTCGCTTTGAGCTGGCAGGGCATGACGATGCCGTTCCGTCCGGCTTCACGGACATCCGAATCGGTGATTCCCTTACAGAGGCAGAGGTACATGGGTTGTACTCCTTATCGGCCAGTAGGACTCTCTCTGGTCAGTAACGATTATGATAACCGTTATCAACTGAGTGAATAATACGCCCCTCCTCTCTTTCTGTCAAGAGAGGAGGGGCGTATAGAGGGTTTGCTGTAGGAGTAGCCTGCTAAGGCGTTGTGAAGTCTATTGTTTTAGAGCGTCTGCTCCAGCTGATCGACCATCTCGCGGATCGTGTCGAACCCCGATTGCCAAAATTCTTCAGACGACATATCGACGCCGACTTTGGACAGGATGGCCTGCGGCGATTCCGATCCGCCCGTGCTCAACAGCTCGAGATATTTGGGGACAAATGTGGCTCCCTCTTTTTGATACATCCGATAGAGGGCGAGCACGAGCAAGTTGCCGAAGCTGTATGCGTAACAATAAAAGGGGCTGGCAAAGATGTGGGGAATGGTCAGCCATTCCCATTGGAACTCATCCGGGACCTTAATTCCCTTCCCAAACTGCTGCCGCACTTCGGCCAGATAGGTCTTGGCCAGATCCTTCACGGTCGCGCCCTGGGCGATCATGTCATGGGCCTGATTTTCAAATTGAACGAAATAGGCCTGCCGGAGGACCGTGGCATAGATGTCGTCCAGTTGGTTGAGTAGGAGTCCCTGCCGCACCCTCTTGTCCCGTTCCTGGGTCATGAGGGCATCGGATAGGATGCGCTCTCCAAATACCGAGGCGGTTTCCGCCAGGGGGAGGGTGGAATGGAAGGTAAACATGGAATGATGTTGCGCCAGCATGCCGTGGACGGCATGGCCGAGCTCATGGGCCATTGTCGCGATATCGCGCGCCTCGCCGGTGAAGTTGAGCAGCACATAGGGGGTCATGCCCGGGACGACGCTGTAACAATAGGCGCCGCCGATTTTCCCGGGCCTCGCCCGTGCATCGATATGGCGCTCCTGCACCACTCGCTCCGCCAAGTCGGCTAATTGCGGTGAGAATCCCCGGTACGCATCTAGCACCATCTTGATGGCATCCTGATAGCGATAGGATTTTTGTTCTGTACGATGTGGGGCATAGATGTGATAACGGCTCATCGGTGTGATCTTGCAGAGGCGAGCCTTAATACGGAAGTAGCACTGAAAGATACCCGCATTTTTTTGACAGACTTTCAGGAGCGACGCCACGGCTGCATCGGGAATGTCGTTGCCAAGATTGCGGGTGGCAATCGGCGAGGCGAATCGGCGGAGCTGCAGATTCTCCGCTTTCCAGTCGTTGACCAACGCTTTGTAGATTTCACCCAGGAGATCGTGCTGATCGGCATAGACGCGGTACAGCTCCCGGTAGGCGGCCTCACGTAGCCGGCCTTGCGCATGGCGGAGATAAGCCGTCAGTTCCTCGCGCGTCATTGTTTTCCGCTTGCCGTTGACGGTGAGCGTGAAGGTGAAGGCGTTCGTCACGACATCGTAAAGTGAATGCACGGCGCTGCGGCCTGTGATGTTCTTGATGTTGACGATCTTCTCTTCCGGTTCGGACAGCGTATGGGGCTGAAACCGGCGAATGGTTTCGAGGTGATACCGGAGCGAGCCGATTCCGGTCATGAGCCGGCTCGCATTCTCCTCATCGACGCTCTGCCACCAGAGGTCGAAGAACACCAGTCGGTTTTGGAGTGCGGTGAGCTGTTCTTCGACTTTGGTCTTAAACGAACGAGCGGCGAGATCTTTCGTATTTTCGGAAAACCAGAGATAGGCATAGGCGCTGAGCCGGGACGAGGCAGCCGCGATCTCTTCGCTCAGCGTCAAGAGTGGATGGAAGATGGAGGTGGCCATGGTCGGGTTGAGTTGGGTCCGAGCCGCTTCGAATTGTGCGACCTTGGCCTCGATCTCTGCCAACAGGGTATCGAATTTCTTGACCGGCTCCTTTGCCAAGTGTGAGAGATCCCAGCGCTCGGAATGGGCGCGGCTCTGTTTTTTTAGAGGGGAGGTCTTACGGGGTTTGGCAGTCTTTCGGTTCATCTTCACAGGCATTGGTCGTATCTCCTTCGTCTCGATTTAAACAGGATGCTGAAAAAGTCCGCCAGCATCGTTCTCGGCTCATCGAAATCCTCAACGTAGCCAGAGGCTACGCCTCCGGTTTCGAATCGCCTGCGGCCTTGCGGGACAGCCTTTTTGAGCATCCTGCTGATTCTTCTGGCACTATTCCCCTGCATAATTTCGCAACAGGGCATCGCGAAAAAAGCTGAGATTTCCCGCAGTCTGGTCAGTCTTATATGCGAGCTTGCCAGGCCAGGATCATACCATTCTCGCCTCCGTGGCTGGATAAATTTTCTCTCGCCTGAGAGCAGGGGAATCTTCCCTCGTGATCGCATTCTCGGTATGATGCGCCAGGCGTAACGGGAGACTTCATGACCGACCAGGAACTCAATCGGGCAGTTCAATATGTCACTGCCAGCACGTCCTACGGGCGCGACATGGTGGCGGATATTCTCAAAACTGGGCTGGGCGAAATGACCGCGCTGGCGACGGAATCGTCGGAGCGGTTCGAACGGGATGTGCTGCTGGAATATGTGTGCCAATGGACCATCAAACGCACGGCCCAACCGGAACCGTTAGTCAGGGAGATTCTTGGCTGTGCCAGCCGCTGGCTCGATGAAGTGTACGAGGAAATTGCCAAGCGCCAACCAGAAGCCCTCGGCCTCTCATCCGATGATGATGACGACGATGATGACGACGCAGAGCCGGTCTAGCAGGATGACGAGCCAGTCATCCCGATTCGGCTCCAATCCTGGGAAGGTGTAAGGCCAATCAGGGGAATGTCAATTTTAGGCAGGCAGCGAGCTTGTGAGCAGTTCGAGATTTTTCGTCACCATCATGTCGCCGTTTTTCGTGGACACATCGATGGCGGTTGCGCAAACGGTTCGGCATTCCTCGATGCGACCGAGCTTATGTAGCGATTGGGCCAGGGCATAGTAGGCGGCTGAGTAGGTGGGCTTCACGATGACGCATTGTTGCAGGGCCTTGGCTGCTTCTTCGAAGTTCTCGTCTTCCATGTAGGCTTTCCCGAGACCAAACCAGGCCACCTCGTCGTTCGGATCAATGGCCAAGACTTTTTTGAGCGGTTCGATGCGGCGATTTGCCATGTCTTCCTCCAGGTATGCGTGACGATAGCAGCGGCGGGCGCTCGTTGTCTATGCGCTTTCCTGCATGCTACGATTCCGCAGGACGCTGAAAAAGTCTGCCAGCTTCGTTCTCGCGTCGCTCAATGCCTCAACGTACTGAGTAGTACGCCTCGGCATTTCGCTCGTTGCGGCCTTGCTGAGCAGCCATTTTGAGCGTCCTGCTGGATAAGTAAGCTGGAGCATGTATGGGTAAGACAGGTCTTGTGTACCATCCGGCATATCTCGGCCATGACATGGGCGCAGGACATCCTGAGTCGCCCGATCGGCTACGAGCCATCATGCAGTGGCTGGAGCAGGGCGGCACGGCGGCTCGGCTGGCCAGGATTGAACCGCGAGCAGCTGAAGACGAATGGATCACGCAGATCCACGAACCGTCGTATCTTGCGATGCTCAAGTCTCACGCACCGGCCAATGGGCGGGTCTCGCTCGATCCCGATACCTCCATGTCCCCCGGTTCGTTGACTGCCGCCTATCTGGCCGCCGGTGGGGCCTTGGCTGCTGTCGATGCGATCATGTCTAAAGACGCGGATCATGTCTTCTGTGCCGTGCGACCACCCGGGCATCATGCCGAAGCTGGGCGCGCGATGGGCTTCTGTCTCTTCAACAATGTGGCGATTGCTGCACGCTATGTGCAGAAAAAGCATGGCCTCTCGCGCATACTAATTGTCGATTGGGACGTGCACCATGGCAACGGCACGCAACATAGCTTCGAAGCCGATCCCTCCGTGCTGTTCTTCAGCACGCATCAGTATCCGCACTATCCAGGCACGGGCCGCGCGACGGAGCGTGGCAGAGGGGCAGGAGAAGGGTTTACGATCAATGTGCCGATGGAAGCGGGTGAGGGCGATGAGGAGTATCGTGCCGTCTTTCAGAAATCGTTGGTGCCGGCGGCCGATGCCTTCAAGCCGGAATTCGTGATCATCTCCGCCGGCTTCGATGCGCATCGGGACGATCCTCTTGCGAGCATGGGGCTGACCGAAGAGGGCTACGCGGACCTCACCGGCATCGTGGCCGGCATCGCCATGCGCCATGCTCAAGGGCGCATCCTCTCGTCGCTCGAAGGCGGGTATCATCTGACCTCCTTGGCCGCGTCGGTCGAACGACATATCCAGGCCTTGTTGGCCGCATGAAGACTCCACTCAAAATTCTGCTCGGATGCGTCCTGGCCGGTGTGCTTGTATATCTGTATTACACCGAAGTGAAACCGGTCGTGATTTTCGGGCTGCGTGACGAATATGCCCATGCGATTCCGCTTCAACAGATTCCGGAGGGGCTGACGAGCCTGAAGGCCGAGTCTTGCGGTCAATGCCACCGCGAGATTTACGACGAATGGAAGACGAGTATCCATGCCCATGCCTATGAAGATCCGTTCTTTCAGGCCTATTGGAAAAAGGATAAGAATATCTGGGTCTGCTTGAACTGCCATACCCCGTTGGAAAATCAACAGCCGACGTTGGTGAAGGAAATTCCGCGCGGGCGGGTGGAGAAGGCGGTCCAAGAGCCTAACCCCCACTACGATCCCGAATATCAGAAGGAATCGGTCACCTGCGCGGCGTGCCATGTGCGGGACGGCATCATCTATGGCCCGTTCGAAGATTCCGCCGCGCCGCACCCGACCAAGTTCGATCCGAACTTTCGCACCACGCAGGTCTGCCAGCGTTGCCATAACGTGGTGTCCGGCCCGGCGCAGTTTTATCGCATAGGCCCCTGCGGGACCTATGCGGAATACGAAGGCAAGTTCTTCATGCAGGAGCGGGGCTTCATTTGCCAGAGTTGCCACATGCCCGAGATCGATCGTCCGGTGGCGACGAATGGTCCGATCCGGCGTGGACGCCAGCATCTCTGGCGCGGCGGGCACGATCCCGATATGGTGAAGCGGGCGGTGGGAATCCAAGTACGGGCCGATACCGTTTCGCCAAAACCGGGCGATCGCGTCGGATTTACGCTCACTTTGATCAATGCAGGAGCCGGCCATAAGATTCCGACGGGCGATCCCGACCGCTACTTCACGGTGGAGTTTTCGGTAGAAGATCAGCAGGGGAAGGTGCTCGATCGGCAAACGTCGACGATGGGCCGCTGGATCCTCTGGCAGCCGGCTATCGTGGAGTTGTATGATAACCGGCTGTTGCCATTGGCCAGCCGAGAATACCAGTTCGTGTACCAACTTCCGGCGCAGGCAGAGGGCTTGAAAGTGAAGACCCGCGTGCAGTACCACATCCTGAGCGATAAGCAGCATGAGATGTTGCAGACTAAATACGGACTGACGGGGAATGACCCCTATCGATTCGTCGTGTACGAGCGGGAGTTTCCGCTGTCCGGTGCGCTGGCGGCGTCGCTGAGTGAGAGCAATCAGCTCTCGGCAACCAGCCGTCAGCCTGAGGGGTTAAGTTGTAAGGCCGGAGCTGAGGGCTGATCGCTGAGAGCTCACACCACAAAAGGAACGACATGACACACCCGTTGTTGATCGATACTGAAACTCTCCAGCAGAGCCTGGGACAACCAGGCCTGGTGATTATCGACGTGCGTGGGCGGGCGGCCTATGAATTCGGCGGCCATATTCCAGGCGCCGTGCATTCGACCTGGCATGAGTACAGCGATCCCCAGGCCGTGCCGAAGGGGTTGCTCAATCCTGATCGCCTGTTCATGGAGCAAAAGATTCGCGCGCTGGGTATCAGTCCGGACAGCGATGTCGTGATCTACTCGAACCCCTTCGACAACTGGGGTGACGAAGGCCGCATGTTTTGGATGTTGGAATATCTCGGGCATACGCGGCTGCGCATTCTCGACGGCGGGTGGGTCAAGTGGGTGCAGGAGAAACGTCCGTTCGAACACGGATGTGTCACGCCCAAGCCCGGGACGTTTACCGTCAAGCCGGTGGCTGCCGTGATTGCCGGGAAAGACGAATTGAAGCAGCTCGTGAAGCAGGCACATCCGGGTACCGTGATCGTCGATGCGCGCAGCCTCGAAGAATATCTCGGGAAAGAAGTGTCGGGGATCCCGCGGCCTGGGCACATTCCCACGTCGATCCATCTGGCCTGGACAGGGTTTCTTCAACCGAATGCGACGCTGAAAGATTTACTGACGATCACGGAGAGCTTAGCCGACAAAGGTCTTTCGCAGGATCAAGCAGTCATCTGTTATTGCACCGGCGGCGTCCGTTCCGCCTGGCTCTACTTTGTTCTCAGGCTCGCGGGCTATCGCAATGTGCGTAACTATCCGGGATCCTGGTGGGAATGGAGCCGGGATTTTGCCTGCCCGGTGGAAAAAGACGCCAAGGGATTACAGCATATCTTGAACGTCGATCCGCAAGTCAGGGCTTCTTGACAGTCAAAAACCGGCTGTGTAAGGTGATGAAGGTCGAAGATACTGCGGATCCCTTGTGCACGTCGAATGAATCTTAACCACTGAGGAGGAATCCATGAAAATGAGAACTCATCGCGGAGCATTGGTCGTTGCAGCGGTTGCCGCGCTTGTTGGCTTCCCGTTGTTCAGTGGGCTGGCCCTTGCCGATAACAAACATGTGGATGAAGCGGTGGAGCATGCCAAGGAAGCTGTGGCGCATGGCAAGCAGGGACATGCCGATGCCCTGGTGCAGCATGCCGAGGGTGCCCTCAAACATGCCGAGGCGGCTGGTGTGAAGAATCCGCATCTGGATGAAGGCGTCAAACATCTCAAGGAAGCCGTGGCCCATGGCAAGGCCGGTCATGCGGACGTGGCCACCCAACATGCCGAAGGTGCGGTGACCCATTTGTCCGAAGTGAAGTAAGTCGTTTCGATCAGAGATTTTCTTCGAACGGGCAGGGGCGACCCTGCCCGTTCTGTTCTGGGGACATGACAATCATGCGAGCCGGGTATTTTCAGTTCGCTCCAGAGTTCGGCGAGGTCTCGCACAATCTCGATACGATTGTGGAGACACTCGATCGGGCTGATGCCGATCTGATCGTGTTGCCTGAGTTGTGTGCCTCTGGATATCAGTTTGTGTCGCAACAAGAAGTGCTGACGCTGTCGGAGTCCGTGCCGGATGGACCAACGACGCAACGGTTGATCGACCTTGCGAAGCGGCGACGGATGGTGATCGTTGCCGGTCTTCCGGAGCGCGCCGGGGCTGCCTGCTATAACTCTGCCGTGGTGGTCGGCCCGTCCGGATTTATCGGCTGTTATCGCAAGACCCATCTGTTTTTTGAAGAAACAGTATTCTTTGCGCCAGGCGACACGGGATTTCAGGTGTGGGATATCGGCCTGGCTAAAATCGGCGTGATGATCTGTTTCGATTGGTACTATCCTGAGGCGGCTCGCACATTGGCCCTCAAGGGAGCCGAGATCATTTGCCATCCCTCGAATCTCGTGCTGCCGGATTGTCCCGATTCGATGCCGGTTCGGTGCCGGGAGAATCGAGTGTTTGCCGTCACGAGTAATCGCATCGGGATCGAAGCGCGAGGCGGCAAAGACCCGTTGACCTTTATCGGGAACAGCGAGATCGTCGCCCCACGCGGGGCCATTCTGCATCGTGCCCCTCGGGAGCAGGCCGAACTTCATATTGTCGAGATCGATCCTGCCGAGGCGCGAAACAAGGCTCTTACTCCCTACAACGATCTGCTTCGCGATCGCCGCGAATCCCTCTATCGCTAACGTACCCGAGAGGGTACGCCTCCGGTTTTGACTCGCCTGCGGCCTTGCTGAACGGCCTGTTTGAGCATCCTGCGCGTTCCATCTGTAGGGTTTAGTTTTCTATGCCGCTTGCGCCTCACATGTCCGCACGGTAGGATCATATCTATGAAAGCTCCACTGGGAAAAGGCATCTTCCTCATTGCCGCGCCCTCCTTGCGCGATCCGAACTTTCGGCAGACCGTTGTGTTGCTTTGCGAGCATGGGGCCGAGGGTGCGTTGGGTGTCGTCGTCAATCGTCCAACAGCGATGTCGGTCTCGGAAGCGTTACCTCAAGTGCCGATTCTCGAAGGCCAACGGCACGTCCTCTTCTCCGGAGGGCCGGTGCAAACGAATCAGGTCATGATGCTCTATCGATTGGATCAATTGCCTGAGAACTCCCATCATGTGTTCGATGGAATCTGTCTCGGCGGGGATACGGACCTGGTCGATCGTATTTTGACCAATAGCGGAGGGCACGATGCATTCCGCGCCTACCTCGGGTATTCCGGCTGGGGCCCAGGGCAATTGGAGTCTGAAATGCAGACCGGTTCCTGGTTTACCATTCCGGCTGATCCCAATGCCGTGTTCGACAAGGATCCCACCCGTATCTGGCCCGATATTGTGAGTGCCCTGGGTGACGATTACCGTCACTATGCGGATATGCCTTTCGATCCTTCCCTGAACTAGCGGAACTAGCAGGATGCTGAAACAGGCCGCCAGCTTCGTTCTCGCCTCGAACGCATCCTCAACGTACCTCTGAAGGTACGCCTCCGGGGCTTCCATCGGTTGCGGCCTTGCTGGACGACCTGTTTGAGCATCCTGCGCGAGGGGTGCTGCGAGAAAGTTGTCCGATCGTCTCCTTCCTTTTCCCATTCCATTGCAGCCTTCTTCTGCAGGGTGATACCCTGCGTCCTCGTGCGGTTAGCTTCCTGGAGTCGCCCGATATGCTCAAACGGCTTGGCTGTTGGATGGTGCTGGTGTTCCTTGCCAGTGCCTGCTCTGGCTGCGGCGTGCTCTATACCGTAGTGAAGTCGGAATCCAAGTTGGACCGGCTGGCCGTGCCGATGACGAAGGCTGGGGTGATCGAACAGATCGGTCGTCCGGATCGCGTGTTGCGCGACGATGGCCGTCTGTTGGTCTGGGAATATTCCCTCACGGCCCGCAAGCAATGGCTCTATGAGTTGGCGTTTTGCCCGATCTCGGTCTGGATCGGCGGCTGCATTTTCTATCCCTTCACGAACATCGCCTCGGAACATCAACGAGAATATCCCTATCACGTTGTGCTGGTGAACGACGAGCTGTGCGCGTGGGGTGCTCCTTCGGCTATTCTGCAACGGCGTCGCGCCTGCGCGTCGTCCGGCACAGCCGCTCTGGGCTCTGGCGGTATGCTCGGACGTCCTGAGCCAGTCGTCACCGGCGTCGGGCCGATCAATCGAGACATGATCGATCGCTATCGTACGATGGCCGTGATGCCGTTCGTCGATGCAGGCACCACCCCGGGATCCGGCACTCGTGTCGCCGGGATCATGACGACCTTACTCCTGGATCTGGATATCAATATTGTCGAGCGGGCCAAGCTCGACGAAGTGTTTAAGGAGCAGGTCATCCAACTCAAGTATGCCGACGATGCTGAGGTGTTGAAAGTCGGGAAGCTTGTCGGCGCCCATGCGATCATTGTGGGTGAAGTACAGCAATGGGAGCGAACGGAGGGAGAGCAAGTGAGCCGCGTATCGCTGGCTTTTCGGATGATCGACGTGGAAAGCGGGTTAGTCCTGTTTAATGGGGAGGGGCATAGTTCCGATGCCACGGCTGATGATCCTGAGGGCTTGGCCCGCGTCATTGCCCATCGCATCCTCGCCCGGTTTGGTTCACAAACCGGCTTGCTGGGGTCAGGACGAATCGGCGTCAATTGGGAGTTGCAGGAAATAACAGGCGCTCGCTACTACCTCGTGCGGGAACTCCGGAGCGGCCTGCCTGCAGAGAAGGCAGGTCTCAAAGTCGGTGATCGAGTCGTGGCCTGTAACGGAGCAGTACTCTCGACGGTGTCTTCTGATCGGGAGGCGAAACGGCTTTGTCAGGTCGGGGCAGGGCAGACCCTTCAGTTGGATGTGCGTCGAGCAGGTGAGCCAATCGCGATAACTCTGATAGCTGAGAAGCGGCCTGGGCTGTAGGCGCCAGCGTATTGTTTATTCATGGGCCAGGAGGGGGGCGAGGAATCGCCCAGTGTGGGACGCTGCTACCTTCGCCACCTGTTCCGGGCGTCCTTCTGCCACGATCTGTCCACCTGCCGATCCTCCTTCCGGTCCTAAGTCGATCACCCAA
Organism: Nitrospirota bacterium; assembly: GCA_030645475.1. Classification (NCBI taxonomy): domain Bacteria; kingdom Pseudomonadati; phylum Nitrospirota; species Nitrospirota bacterium. The sequence continues at coordinate 172,519 of JAUSMA010000071.1, read as the reverse complement.
TCGGCGCTCTTGATCATATCCAGATTGTGCTCGACCACCACCACGGTATGACCACTATCCACCAGTTTCTGCAGCATCGCGAGGAGTTTCTTAATGTCTTCGACATGCAGTCCGGTAGTCGGCTCATCCATGATGTAGAGCGCATTTTTCGTAGATGAGACTTTGAGCTCGGCGGCGATTTTCAATCGCTGGGCTTCGCCTCCTGAAAGGGTCGTGGCGGCTTGACCGAGCCGGAGATAGCCAAGCCCGATGGAGGAGAGCAGGTGGAGTTTCTCGGTGAGCTTGGGTGAGCCGCTGAAAAATCCCAGCCCGTCGTCGACGGTCATCTGCAGCACATCATGAATCGTTTTTTCGCGATAACGAATGGAGAGGACGTTCGGTTTAAATCGCTTCCCGTCGCAGGCTTCGCAGGTCGCATAGATATCTTCGAAGAAGTACATCTCCAGCTTTTCGACGCCGCTTCCTTCGCATTTCTCGCACCGGCCTCCGGTGGTATTGAAGGAGAAGTGCCCAGGCGTGAGTCCGCTTCTGAGGGCCTCGCGCTCGGACGCGAAGAGGGCGCGAACTTCATTGAACGCTTTCAGATAGGTGATCGGGTTCGAGCGTGGCGTTCGGCCGATCGGTTCCTGATCGATGAGTTTGATGCCGGTGAGATGCTCGACTCCTTTAATCGCGCGAAACTTGCCCATGGGCAGTGACTCAATACGAAAGGCCCTGGCGATGGCGCGATACAGCGTGTCTTCGACCAAGGTGCTCTTGCCGGACCCTGAGACGCCGGTGACACAGACCAGCATCCCGAGCGGAATACGGACACACAGATCTTTGAGGTTGTTTTCGCATGCTCCGGCAATGACAAGAAATTTTCCATTCCCTTTCCGTCGAGCGCGTGGCGTGGCAATCTCGTCCTCGTCACGCAGGTAGCGTGCCGTGATCGACCGCCGGTCCGCGATGAATTCCTGACGTGGCGCGGCGCAGATCACCTCGCCGCCTTTTTCGCCGGACAGGGGGCCCATCTCGACGAGATAGTCGGCGGCCAACATCATCTGGCGATCATGTTCGACGACGACGACCGTATTGCCCTGGCTCGCCAGCTCTCGCATGATACCGGCGAGCGTCGCGGTGTCACGGGGGTGGAGTCCGATGGTCGGTTCGTCGAGGACGTAGAGCGTACCGACTAGACGGGCGCCCAGTTGGTTGGCCAAGGTTGCGCGCTGGGCCTCTCCTCCCGAGAGCGTGCGGGTTTGACGGGAAAGGGTGAGATAGCTGAGGCCCACGCGGAGGAGAAAGCCGAGTTTGGCTGTCAGTTGCCGGAGGATGTCGCGGGCGACCTGTTCTTCATAGGGAGAGAGGGGGAGAGACTTGACCCAGGCGGCAGTCGCTTCGATCGTGAGTGAAGAGAGCTCATGAATGTCAGTGCCCGCGATCTTCACATAACGCGCGTCCGGTCTGAGGCGAGACCCCTGACAGGTCGGGCAGGAAACCGGTGTCCGGTAGCGGCTGAGCATCACGCGCACATGTAGTTTGTAGCGCTTCCCCTCCAAGTATTCGAAGAATTGTTGTACTCCCTCCAGCTTGCCTTCCCCCTGCCAGAGGATCTGCTGGATGTTCTGTGGCAGGTCCTTGTAGGGGATGGTGAGGTCGACTCCACGCCGCTTCATGGCGAGGAACATTTGCTTTTGCCACCAATCGCCGCTGGGTTTGCTCCATGGTTCAATCGCGCCTTGGGCCAGCGACTTGTCGTGGTCGGGGATGACGAGGTCGGGATCGTACCGCAGAATATTGCCGAACCCTTTGCACTCGGGACAGGCGCCGAGCGGATGGTTGAAGGAAAAGAGGACGGGCCGAATCGGCTCGAAGGTTCTACCACATTGTTGGCAGCGAAAGTCTGTGCTGTAGGTTCGGGGGCCCTGATCGATGACCTCTACACGGCATTGGCCCTCGCCTTCGCGAAAGGCGATTTCAATCGCTTCGACGAGTCGGGATCGATTGTCTCCCCGGATCACCAGCCGATCGAGGATCACATACAGATGGTCCGGCCTGACTGTGGGAAGGCCGAGTGTTTCGTGGAGGTCGAGGATGGCCTTGCCGCATTGCACTCTGGTAAAGCCGCGCAGCAACAGTGATTGGAGAAAGGCCTGGTCCTGCTTCGGTGCCGGTGCTTTGACCGGAAAGAGGATTATGGCTCGTGTGCCGTCGCAATGACTCAGGAGGTCGTCGGCGACGCTGCCAGGATGAAAACTGCGTGCATCGATGGAACAATCGGGGCAGACAGGATGGCCCACTTTGGCGAACAGGAGGCGCAAGAGGTCGGCAATTTCGGTCGTGGTCCCGACCGTCGAGCGGGCGGTGCGGATGGGGTTCTTCTGTTCGATCGCAATGGCGGGCCGGACGTTGATGATCCGGTCGACATCGGGCCGGTTGACCTTATCGAGAAACATGCGGGCATAAATGGAGAGCGATTCCATATAGCGCCATTGGCCTTCGGCGAACAACGTGTCGAAGGCGAGAGAGGATTTCCCCGATCCTGAGACGCCCGTGATGGCCGTGACCTGATTGTGGGGGATACGGAGTGAGATGTTCTTGAGGTTGTTTTGGCGCGCGCCTTCGACGATGAGATCGCGGGACGGAGCAGGTGGCTGTCGGATCTGTGCCATAGAGCGGTTGAGAGGAAAAGAAGAAGCGGCATGGTAACAACCCGGCTGCAGGGGTTCAAGGACGGATCGAATGGGTCGGGAACAAGAATAGTTTCTCTCGGATTCGTCTGACTATTTTCTGGTAATTTCACTTTGCCTCGATTACGCTCGGCGTGAGTTTGGCTCACGGGAAGAGACGATCGATCATGACACATGCTGCGATTCCGGTGGATTACTTGGGCCTGGGGCGTCAACTGGCAGGGTTGCTGGGTGCGAGCCTTGAGAGTGCCTCAGGCGATGCGATGAAAGAGCTGGCGAGGGCCTACGATCCCTCGGCCACCGAGGCCCGTATCAGCGCCGAGGTCTTTATTTTTCATAAATATCTCGTCGTGCAAGCCTGTGTCGGCGCCTTTCCCGAGTCGCATGTCGAACGGGTGATCGGGGGACTGTTCGCCGCGTTAAACGAGAAAGCCAGGGGACTTGAGTTTAGTCAGGAACGGCAGAACGCGATGGAGCAGATGTGGCAGATGAGGGCCAAGCAGTTCGATGCGCCCTTTACGAAGGATCGGGAGCATTTTCTCGACGAAGCCGCGGACCCGACCTATTGGAAGCAGTCTATTACCAGGTTTTGCCAGAACGTCTGTGAGGTGGAGCAGCCGCCCGATATCTGGGCCGGCGGCAAGGGGCCATCACATGAGGCGAGTCACTCCGTCACCATCGCGATCGACCGGCTGGTGTCGGCCATGAGTGAAATGAACCGGTTGCACTTCAGCCATCTGGCCTAGTACGGCACTTCCTCCGTCTTCCACTCGACGCGTACTCTCATCGATGCCACTGAGCAGTGACTTGATCGTGCGCTCATCTCACGAGTCGTTCTCTTCATGCCTGTCCGGTGCACTTAGTTGTACGAGAACGGAGAGAGTTCGTATGACGCCACGGCTCTGCACGTCGGAAGCTGATTCTGCAGATAGTCGCTCAGCCTCGCGGCTGCGTCCGGGCTTAGGGTGGTGAGCTCGATGCCAAATTCGTATCCGTTGGTCCACCGGACGGTGGCCGCGTCAATATCCAGCGGGAGCGATTGATCAGGGAGATAGACGTGCATGGAGAGCGTGGCTCCGCGCATGACCGGACGTTCACCGACCACTCGCCAGCCATGCTGTGAGAGATCAATCAAGGTTCCGCTGGTGAGCCCTTCCGTGGTGAGATAGTTCATCTGACAAGACACATGATGCCGATGATTGTGCCTGGGGGCATGCCACCTTCCGGCTGCAGGCCGACTTGCCTCATCGGCCTGTCTGGACGGAGCGCGCTGCGGGGATGGATTGTTGCGGGACTGGAGCAAGAGCTGCCAGCCCTGTGATGCTCCGGCGGCTGTCAACGATGCGGTTCCAACGATCAGGGCAAATTCAATAAGACTAATCATGGCTGACCTTTCTGTTGCTCTGTCCCAACGATTGTCAACTTCCGTGGGGTCGCGCTGCGTATAGAGGTAAGCCTACCCCTGGTCGTGTGAGTTCGATAGGCCCTCGAAGTGAGTACCTCGAAAGGAGGGGCTGGAGAGAATCGAGCTTCTGAGAGCGGAGATGCGCAAGGTCGCCTTGACTGATGGAACCACTACGGCAGGGGGGAGGGAAGAGATTTCAGGGTTGAGCCGATCCGGACGGCTCTTGACTCGCACCCCGGACTGGCTAGACTGGAAAACCTCGGCAGGCGTTGGACCCACAGTCGAGGCATGCGTATAATCGCGACGAGTCCTCCTCTCCTGATGCGGGTTCCCGATGAATCTTTCAGCCTATCTCGATCGGATTAACTATCAAGGCGATCGACTGCCTACGGGCGAAACGCTTCGACAGCTGCATCTCGCACATGTGCTGGCGGTGCCGTTCGAGAATCTGGATAACTTTCTCGGGCGCGCGGTCTCGCTTGAGCCTGCCGATCTGTTTGCGAAAATTGTGGTGGCCCGGCGAGGCGGTTATTGCTTCGAGTTGAACGGTCTGTTCAGTCTGCTTCTGGAGACACTGGGATTTTCCGTGATACGAGTGATGGTACGGGTGCGGTATGGCTCAAAGCCACCATATGCTCGAAGTCATCAAGTGCTTCTCGTCAGCATGCAAGGCGAGTCCTGGTTGGTCGATGTAGGCTTCGGCGGGAATGGATTACTTGAGCCGTTTCCGTTGGTGGCTGGGTATGTCGCACGGCAATTGGGAGAGCAGTTTCGTCTTCTGTCGGCGGAACAGGATGCGTATCTATTGCAATGTCTGGTGCATGATGAGTGGGAGAGTCTCTATTCTTTTTCGCCGGAGCCTTGTCGGCCTGTCGATTACTGCTATGCCAACTATTTCCATTCCCATTCGCCGGACTCCCTGTTTATGCAACGGAGGATTTGTACCATGCCGACGTTGGAGGGGCGCAAGACGTTGGTGGATCGAGCGTTGAGCATGAGGCGGAACGGAAAGAACGAAAAGTCAGTGGTCGGCAGTGACGCCGCGTATGCGCATATGCTTCAGGAACATTTTGGTATTGTGCTGCCGTAGCGCATCGCCGGGGTGTTATCGGACAAACAACCGCACCAGTCCCACGCAGCTCATATAGAGTGTGAGTGAGCCGACCATCGCAGGCCAAAAGCCGAATCGTGGGACACCGACAATCATGGAGACGACATAGACCGTCCAGGGTGGGACGAACCACAGCAGATTCTTCGCGTAGCTGACGATGGCGTCATTGCCGCCGTTTAGGTAAATCAAGATAAATGTCGCACCGGTAATGGCCGGAAAGGTACTGGCAAAGGCGGCCAGAAACGAACGGCCTTGAGACCCCAGGTAGGTCGAGATGCTGACGATGGTGCCGCCGAGAAGAAAATAGAGTGCGTATTTCCCGAGTTCGTTCATGTCGTGATTCCTTCGTGATTTCCCATTATTCCTATGACATCAGCGCGAATCTTGCCGCGCTATACATCACGATGACTTCAATCGCATGCGCAACGATAGTGATGTAGAGATTGCCTGTGCGTGCCCGGATGATTCCCCAGATGAGACCGTCCCATAGAGCAATCCAATGGAGGTGTTGGAAAGTATTTACCATGAAGGGGTCGAAAGCAAATATCAGGGTGCTGGTGAAAATGGCAAGGGGCGAGAGGCGGGAAGCAAGATCGGATCCCCAAAGCCGCGACTCAAGAGCAGCCAGTCGCCCCAGCATAAAACCTCGAAAGTTCAGTTCCACGAAGAGCGCGATGCCGCAGATGAACCAGGGGACCATTACGAGGAGAGGGAGTTGGGCATGCGGCGTGACAGTGAGGAAACTGATGTCATAGCCCAGATGCGGATAGACGGAGAGAATCACGAAGGTATTCAGGCCACCGAGCAGCAGACCTGTCACGAGTCCCCAGCGCAGGCCATCTCTTATCTTCTTTTTCTCCAGCCCCAGTCGGGAGACAATGTTGCGGTTACTCGAGGCCCAGAGGCCAAGAGTAAGATAAGCGATTAGTTGCGGCGCGAATTGGGCAAGTGGTTGTTTCTGAAGCGAGGTGGGGAGGGTGTAGAAAGCGAGGGTCGTTGCGATGGGAAGCAGCGCGAGGGCCGCTCCCCGTTCGTCGGCCTGAGCCGGAGTCGCATGAAGACCGGGCTCAGGCGCCATCATGGAGGCCGTTAATTCAGTTGGAAATTATAGCGGTCGAGCGTGGAGGCTTTGTGCCGCGCGAGGTTGGAGAGAGACTTATTGTAGTCGACCGTGGCGCGTAACTCATTGCCCTGGGCCGTTGCAAGATCGCGTTGGAAGTCGAGGACGAAGCGAGTGGTGCTCAGCCCTACCTTCAGACGCTCCTGCTCCGCCTGCAACTGTTTCTCGGCCATGATTCTGGCCGATCTGGTGGTTTCGATCCGCTTGAAATCCGTCTGGACGCGTCGGACCGCTTCGCGCACACCCACGATGATCTGCTGCCGCACGCTGACAAGGGAGGCTTCGGCATTTTTCGCTTCGAGCTGCCGCTTGTTGTAGGTGCTCCAGGCTGAGCGGTTGCCGAGGGGATAGCTGAGGACGAGGCCCGCACCATAGTTGTAGTAGTCGCCGCTCAGGTTCTTGTTCACCGAATCGCCGTAGTCTTTTCCCAGCCCTGCCATCCCCATGGTGCCTTGGAACGAGAGGGTCGGGAGAATCTGGTTTTTGGCAAATTTGGTGTTGAGATCGCTCGTCTCCATATTCTTTTTTGCCTGGACGATTTCAGGCCGCTGCTCGATCGCCGTGTCGATGGCTTCCTGCAGGCTGATCGGTTCGAGCGTCACGGTCGGTTGGTCGAGTGGGGTCAGGCGCAAGTCTTGACGCAAATCCTCTTCCGCCGGGTTGAGTAATCGGCGCAGTTGATCTTCCTGGTCTCGAATCGTTTTATCCGCAACCAGCACTTGCTCGACCCGCGATGCGACGGCCGCTTCGGCTTGCAGGACATCGACGATCGACATGATGCCGGCCTTCGCCTTCGCCCGGTTGCTGGCCAGGAGTTCCTGTGCCGCTTTCAAGGCGGCCTCAGCGACTTTTAGATTCTCGTTGGCAAAGACGACTTCCCAATAGGTTTGCTCCACGGTGGCCAGGACAGTGAGGACGCGGTCGCGAAAGATATGTTCCTCGACGATGGCATTGTTCTGCGCCACGCGAATAAAGGTCTTGGTGACGTCGAGGCCGGCGTTGCGGAGCAAGGGCTGTGTGAGCGTCAGTGCGAGACCGCCGGTATAGGCGGGGTTGAAGAGGAACCCGGTGGCCACATTCTGATTGACGATGGTTCGAGACGGGCTATAGTTCAGGTCGACGTTGCCGCCGGTGAGCAAGTTCGTCGTGGCATCGAGTGTGACGGATTGGTTCCGTTGGTCGAAGGTCGTAATGTCGTTCAACGCCCCGCCGGTTCCACCGAACACCGGTCGGTTGAGCGGGTTCACCGTTCGATTGTACTGACCGTTCACGCTCAGCGTCGGATCGAACTTGGCTTGCTCGACCGTAATGTCAGTCTGCCGGCTCTCCTTCGTCTGGCGGCTGATATTGATGTCCAAGTTATGTTTCAGTGCTTGAAGCGCCGCGTCGGCAAGGGAGATGGTCTCCCGACGTTCAGTCGGTGGAGTCTTTCCGACTTCCAGCCCCCAACTGAGGCTGGGAGCCAGAAGCAGGCCGATGCCGACGGCATAGCCGCATGTGCGCCACCATCTCTGTATCCTGGTACTCTGCTCCATAACGCCCCCTTTGATCGACAAAGAATATTGGCCCATACTATAATGATTCCATGCAAAGCTGTCATCGACTAAGTGTAATCAACAGTCAGGGCCATCGGGGTAAGATGCGTCCTCTGGTGATTGTTGCGCTGGCCTTGTTTCTGTTCTCGCTCCCATCGCTGGACGCGATTCTGTGGGCCCAATCCGTTTCCAGTGTCCGCTCATTCGACGGAGGGGTCGCGCCTCTGTTCAATCTAACCGGTCCAGGCAATCTCTATCTCGACAATCAGGGCACTCAGGGATTTCTCTACAATCCCGGGAATAATTTTCAAACCTTCAGCTTTCGGAACCCCACGACCGGTCAGGCCTGGAGCGGGGCTGTGAGCACACTCGGGCCGCAACTCTCGATCGGGCTCATCCAAGGCGGGAACCAAAGCGGGGGCGCGCTCGTCCTCCCGGGTCCTCCCCGCCAAACCGCGCCACTGCCATTGATTCAGTCGACTATTCTCGACGACATCCCATAATCTCAGGTGCGGGGAGAGAGGCTAGAGGCGAGGGGCTGAACCTCTCTTCCAATCACACTTATTGCCCTGCCTCTCGCCCCAAGCCTCGTGCCTGTTCTATTCAGTATTTGCCAGTTGCCAGGTGAGGGCGAGGACATAGCGTGCCACGCTATGTAGAACCTCCGGATTGATTGTGTCGGCGCTATCGGTGGGCTGGTGGAAGTGTGGGTGACTTCCGCCGCTGACGACCGTGATGGTCGGGATTCCTGCCTCTTTGAACGGCACATGATCGCCGCCGGGGAAAAACCCATAGAGGTCCAGTTTGTCGGCTAGCCCTGCCGTCTGTCCCGCCTCTCCAGCGAGGCTCTTGTCCAATCCTGTTACGCCGACCGTCAGCCTTCCGTTTCCAATCCCCGCATGGTCGATGTTGATCATGGCTCTGGTTGAGCCGATGGGCACGACCGACCGTTGGAGAAAGAGCCGCGAGCCGATGAGCCCCTGCTCTTCTCCGCTAAACGAGACGAACAAGACCGTCCGCTTACTTCGTACTTTTGAGTTGGCCATGGCGCGGGCGACTTCCAACATCACGGCCGTGCCGGAGGCATTATCGTCGGCGCCGGGAAAGAGCAGGCCTGCCTGCCGTCCGAAATGGTCACGATGCGCACCGATCACGATGACCTCATGTATCTTTTCCGGATCGCTTCCAGGCAAGAGGGCGAGCACGTTCATGAGGACGCCTTCTTCCAGGCGAGTTTGCCAATCGAGAGAGGCGTAGCGGCCGGTGCTGATCGATTGCGCGGCAGGGGAACGATTCAACTGATCTTGCAAGACCTGCAGCCGGCTTGGTTGTGCCTGATCGGAAGCGGCGAGGATCTGCTCGGCTAGACCGGTATTGATCCAGGCCCCCGGGATGGTGTCCGATCGAGGGGAGAGTCCATAAAAGGCACCGGGTTTTCCCGTGACGCCGCGGCGTGACTCATAGGAGCTGAGCATCGGTCCAGTGGCCGTGAGATAGCCGATTGCGCCTTTCTGTCGTGCGAATCGCACCTTGTCTGCATGGCTGACGGTTCCCTTGTAATGGGTCGGCGTTCCGCGGAGGAAGAGGACTACGGCGTTGGTCGTATCGACTCCGGCGTAGTCGTCGATGCCTTGCGTCGCGTCGACGATTCCATAACCTGCAAACACGATCGGCCCGCGCACTTCGGCGGAGGGGGAATCGAGGATGGGGAGATAGTCTGTCCCGAGTTGCTGGATGAGCGAGTCACTGCCCGATGAAATTCGGAGGAAGGGCTCCGGTGCAATAGTTGACGCTGTGACCACTGCGGTCATCAATCCGCTGAGGACTCCAAGGTCCGGCCCGCTAGGGATGAATGGACCAACGCCGGCGTTCGCGGGTAAGAGACCTGACTCCTGAAACCTTTTCGTGATCCATGCCGCCGAGCTGGCGTCGTTCGTTGTGCCTGTTTGACGGCCGTTGAATGAAGGACTGCTGAGCATGGTGATGTCGGCGAGCATACGTTCGCTGGAGAGGCTGTCGAGTGCGCGAAGCCATGCAGGATGATGTTCCTCGGATTGCGCGATGCAGGGAGTACCGAAAGAGAACAGCAGGGGAATGATTCCCAGAAGTGCGATTGCAAGACGAGAGTGAGACGAGCTGCGCGTTGAGCCGTTCATAGGGTGAGCCTTTCGAGGTGCCGCAGGACTATACCATAGCCTGACAGGTGCGTTGCAGAGCGGCTTTGCGGCCATGTACTATGCCTGTCCACGAGGATAGACAATCGATGACAGACTTAGCGAGAGAAGACCGTGCCCCCAATCGGCTGATTGCCGAAGCCAGCCCCTATCTGCGGCAGCATGCGACGAATCCGGTGGACTGGTATCCCTGGGGCGAGGAAGCCTTGTCGCGGGCGAAGGCAGAGGACAAGCCGATTCTGTTGTCGATCGGGTATTCGGCCTGCCACTGGTGTCATGTCATGGCCCATGAATGCTTCGACAATGTCCAGATTGCCGAGCTTATGAACCAGCACTTTATCAACGTGAAGGTCGATCGCGAAGAGCGCCCGGACCTGGACGATATCTATCAAAAGTCCGCGCAAGTATTTTTGGGGCGGGGTGGTGGATGGCCGTTGACGATGTTTCTCACGCCCGATCAAGAACCGTTTTACGGGGGCACGTATTTCCCGCCGGCGCCCCGCTACAACCTGCCGGGATTTCCCGAGGTCATGAACGGGGTCGTCGAGGCCTACCGGAATCATCGCGACGATGTCCGCAAGAATGTGGACAAGGTAAAGGCCGGGTTGCTGCGGGTGGGTACGCCGAAGCCGTCGGGCGATCCTTTGACGGATCGATTGCTCGATGAGGCGGCGAAGAATTTAGGACAATTTTTCGATCCGGTCCATGGAGGATTCGGGGAGGGCCAGAAATTCCCAACGGTCCCCCCGCTCAACTTGTTGCTGCGTCAGACGGCCCGGACGAAAGACCCCTCCCATCAAGAGCAAGTGCTCTTGCAGCTAAGAACGATGGCCGCCGGAGGAATCTACGATCATCTCGGCGGCGGGTTCCATCGCTACTCCGTGGATGGCCAGTGGCTGATTCCTCATTTCGAGAAGATGCTCTACGACAACGCACAGTTGGTGCGGATCTATCTCGATGGATGGCGTCTGACCAAAGAGCCTCGGTTCCGTGAAGTCGTGGAAGAGACGCTGGAGTACGTGCGTCGTGAACTGACGCATCCGGACGGTGCGTTCTTTGCTGCGCAGGATGCCGACAGCGAGGGGCATGAAGGAATCTATTTTGTCTGGGAGCCGGGAGAGATTGCCTCGGTGCTGGGCGCTGAATTGGCTGAGCAGTTCTGCCGGCACTATGGCGTGACAGAGAGCGGCAATTTCGAAGGCAAGAACGTATTGAATCGGCTCGGTGACGTTCAGCTCACCTCCGAGGCACAGGAGGAGTTGGAGGCGTTGTTGCGGCCTGCCAGGGTGAAGTTGCTTGCCGCACGGGAGCAACGCGTGAAGCCGCAGCGGGATGACAACATTCTCACAAGTTGGAATGCGATGATGGTGTCCGCCTATCTCGATGCCTATCATGCGTTCGGGGCTCCTGCCTATCTGGCGGCAGCAGAACGGGCGCTCACCTTCCTGCTCGACTATGCGGTTGAAAACGGGCGAGTCTATCGGACGGTTACGGCAGGAAAGGGTCGCTTGAACGGCTATTTAGACGACGCGGCCTGTCTGGCTGCCGCCTTGCTGGATGCGTTTGAAGCGACGTCGCACCGGTGGTATCTGGATCAGGCCCGCGACGTGACAGACAGCCTCTTGGAACGATATTGGGATGAGGCGGCTGGTGGGTGTTTCTATACGAGCCGCGATCACGAAACCTTGCTCCATCGCATGAAGTCCGGGACCGATAGCGCGATCCCCTCCGGTAACGCCATCGTCGCCTCGGTCTTGTTGCGGCTCTTCTCTTTCACAGGAGAGCAGGGGTATCATGATCTGGCTGAACGCCAGTTCCAGGTGTTCCGGAGCGTCATGGAACATAATGCCTATGGCGCATCTGCGCTGCTCTGTTCGTTGGACTGGTATCTGACGACGCCGCAAGAAATTGTTGTGGTCGGCACACGCGGCGAGGCGATGACGGAGTCGTTGCTCGCAATGGTTCATCGACGCTACCTGCCGAATCGTGCGGTGCTCGCGGTCGAAGCCGCTCGTGCTGGAGAGTCCGACTTGCCGCTGGCTGCGGGGAAGACGAGTGTCGGCGGACAGCCGACAGCGTATGTCTGTCAGCGGCAGACCTGCTCGCCTCCGGTGACGGAAAGCCAGCAATTGGACCTGTTATTGTAGGGAGGGTACCGTGAGTGTAGGCGATTCGGGGAAAGGGCTCTACGATCATCTCTATCGTCGATTTTTTGACAATCGCGAGTCGCATAAGGGCTACGAGTTTCAGCATGCGCCCGGTGGAAGCGCGCAACTGCCGGTCGTGAAGTTTCGCGATCGTCTTCGCTGGTGGACCTGGGACCGGTGGCAACGAAGAAAAGCCATCTCGGCGGCGCGCGACCGGTTTCAGCAGGATATCCTCGATATTAAGAAACGGTTGCTGAAGTAGGAGGCAGATGGAGGGGGTCGAGGTGAGCGAACATGGGAGTTCGATGACACGTAACCCTGTCCGTATCGTGGCCGTATTCTTTGCCGTGGCTGTGATGGCCGGTGCGTGGGGCGTCTCTGTCGAGCGGTCCCATGCCATTCAGGCAGAAAGCCAGACGGAAAAAGAAGTCAACCTGAAAGGTCAGGCCAGAGAGGGCTTGTTTAATCGGTGGACGTTCGATCAGCAAAAGCTCGGCGAGGCGCCTCTCGGATTTGCGATGCTGGGGTTTGGCGAGGGGCCGGTTGCGGACTGGACGATCAAGTCAGACTCCGATGCCCCGTCGGCCTCTAACATCCTTGCCGTGAGCTCATCCTGTCAGGCCGTGACCTGCTATCGACTCATCGTCGCCAACGGGTTTCAATACGAATATCCGGATGTGTCGGTCAGGCTGCGATTTCCGCTCGATGCGGCGACGGGAGTGGGCGGAATCGTGTTTGGGGTTACGGATGCCACGCATTTCTATGCGGTGGTGGTCAATCTCGCGACGAAGACGCTGGACGTCAGTCGGATCGTCGATGGGCAGGAGACGAGGCTTGGACGGTCGGCGATCACGCCCAAAGTGGTTCCCTGGCACTCGTTGCGAATCCAGCGAAATACCATCATCAGTAAGGATTTCATCGAAGCATTTTTCGACGGACAGCTTGCCGTAACGGTTGAGGATCAGTCTCTGGCAATCGGTCAAGTCGGGCTCCTGGTGCGTGGACAAAGCGCATTAGATTTTGACAGCTTGCACGCCATCCCTCTGTTTTCTCAGCGCCCGCTGTCTTCCCCCGCGGCTTATTAAATCGGTGCACGGCATTGCGCAAGCTTGCGTCATCACTTGCATTTGAGGGGGCTGAGGAGTAAAGTGGCCCTTGTGTGTCATCGCGCAAGGCCTGGTGGTGATACCGCAGAGAGTGACAAGGCCTCAGACAGATGTTGTTTTGGTTTTGTGTAGGAATTTGAATCGGAAGCCAGCCTTTAGTCGCCATGCTGTTTGCGTCTTCGGCCCATTCCTTCCTCACTTTGATCTCAAGTCCAAGACAACACATATTCTCAAAGGAGGAGCCCAATGGGTTCTAAGATTTACGTCGGTGGTTTGCCGTATTCCACAACTGAACAACAGCTGAGCGATTTGTTTGCTGTTCATGGAGCGGTCGCTTCATCCAGAATCATCACAGATAAGTTCACCGGCCAGTCCCGCGGGTTCGGGTTCGTGGAAATGTCCTCGGATTCAGAAGCGCAGGCGGCAGTTGCCGCACTGAACGGCACGGAGTTGGGTGGTCGCACGTTGACCGTCAACGAAGCGCGCCCTCAGGAGCCGCGCACCGGTGGTGGTGGCCGAGGCGGCGACCGGTACTAATCCGTTACGAGTGTTTGACACGTCGGGGCTGCCTATCAGGCAGCCCCGCTTTTCCTTCCTTGAATTGCCCATCATCTCGATGCGTTTCTCGGCCCTCTGATCAGGCCGGACCGTGCAGTCCCAGGAAGTTTGCCCCGTACAAGGAGTTCTATGTCTACGTTTGCTGATATGAATCTACAGCCTTCCCTTGCCCAGCGCCTGTTACAGGCAGGCCTCTCGACACCGACACCGGTGCAGCAGGCTGCCATTCCCGTGGCGTTGGAGGGTCGGGACATTATGGCGCAAGCCAAAACCGGGAGCGGAAAAACGCTCGCGTTTTTGTTGCCGATTATCGAACAAGTCATGCGTCGTGAGGCCTCGGTGCCTGCGCCAGGCCCCTATGTCAAGTCTGCCGGCCCCAGCCATTCTTCAGGGCCTAAGTTTCTCGTGTTGGCGCCCACGCGGGAGCTGGCGCTGCAGATTGAAATGGAATTACGCAAGTATGCTCCAGCGTCCGTGACGTCGTTGTCGGTGTACGGTGGGACGCCGATCGAGCGTCAATACCGTGCCTTGCAACGACCGCCTTTGGTGGTGGTGGGGACGCCTGGCCGGCTGCTCGACTTGGCCGGATCAGGCCACTTGAAGCTGGGTGGTGTGACGTTTCTCGTGATGGATGAAGCCGATCAGATGTTGGATCGCGGGTTTCTGCGGGACATTCAACGGATCATTCGTCTCCTCCCCGCTGAGCGGCAGACGCTGTTGTTCTCCGCGACATTTTCAGGGGACATTCAGACGCTCGCGCAGAGCATGCAGCGCGATCCCGCGCGCATCTCTGTCGACCCTGGGATCAACAGCCCGACCACGATCGTGCATGCCTATTATGTCGTGCCAGGAGACCAGGTCCGCACACAGCTCGTCCATACCTTGCTCCAGACCATGAAGGGTGGAGAGCGGTCAATGGTGTTCTGTGATCAAAAGTATAAAGTGCGACGGTTGGCCGCCCATTTGGGTGGCGAGCCGGCTTCGGTCGGTTCGTTGACCGGCAATCATAGCCAAGCGCAGCGGGAACGGACGCTTGGCGCCTTTCGGGCCGGCAACATCCGTTCGCTTGTGGCGACCGATGTGGCAGCTAGAGGCCTGGATATTCAGGATGTCGTCCAGGTAATTCACTATGAATTGCCGACCAATCCGAACTCCTATGTCCATCGGACAGGGCGGACCGGTCGCGCAGAGAAGGAAGGGTCGACCTTCTTGATTCTCTCTCAGTCCGAAGAACGAGAGTATCTTCGCATGGTGAGGCAGTTGAAGATCGAGACGAAGAAACTCGCGCTTCCTGTGTTTGCTCCGCTTCCGGCTCCGGCCCCAATGCCGGCCAGCGACTATCAGGATCCTCGCGCGCGGCCCCGCCGAGGCGCGGAATCAACTGGTCGACGATCCCACGGGGGTGAGAACCGTGGCTCCGCTCATAGACCGGGAGCCCCGGTCGGCGCGACCAGGCATTCACGCTATTAAGTGGTACTGATGCCACCGGACCCGAAAGGGGCCGGTGGCGTTCCGTCGTTCTGTGATTGTCTGCCCTGTGCGCCACGCTGTTTTCGATGGTAAGATAACGGCCGAAAGGTCGTTCCATGCCGCCGTTTCAACTCGAAGCCCCATTCAAGCCCTGCGGAGATCAAGGTCAGGCCATCGACAAGTTGGTAGCCGGGATTACGGCTGGCCGGAAACATCAAACGTTGCTCGGTGTCACCGGGTCTGGCAAGACCTTCACCATGGCCAACGTGGTGGCGCAGGTGCAGAAGCCTACCTTAGTCCTCGTCCATAACAAGACGCTGGCCGGTCAACTCTATCAAGAGTTCAAGCAGTTTTTCCCCCACAACGCGGTGGAGTATTTCGTCAGCTACTACGATTACTACCAACCGGAAGCCTACATTCCCCAAAGCAACACGTACATCGCCAAGGATGCATCGGTTAACGACGCGATCGATCAGATGCGGCATGCGGCGACGTCCGCGCTGCTTCAACGCAATGACGTGCTGATCGTCTCGTCGGTCTCCTGTATTTACGGACTGGGGTCGCCGGAGGTCTATCACGAGATGGTGGTGTTCCTCGAAGAGGGGATGGAGGTCAGGCGGGAAAAGATTCTGGCGAAACTGGTCGAGATCCAGTATGCCCGTAACGATACGGATTTTCACCGCGGCACCTTCCGGGCGCGCGGCGATGTCATCGAGGTTTTTCCCGCTTCGAATGACGCGGTGTCTGTCCGCATCGAGTTATTTGGCGACGTGGTCGATGCCATTCACGAAATCGACCCCCTCACGGGGAAGTCGCTTGGGAAGCTGCCGAAGGTCGCGATTTATCCGAACACGCATTATCTCATTGCGCCGGACCGGTATGAGCGGGCGATTACCGGTATCGAAGAAGAGCTGGATGAACGCGTCGCCTATTTCAAAAAACAGAATCAGCTCGTGGAGGCTCAGCGGATTGCGCAGCGGACGAAGTTCGACCTGGAGATGATTCGGGCGATGGGCTATTGCCATGGTATTGAAAACTACTCGCGGCATCTGAGTGGTCGTGCAGCCGGTGAGCAGCCTCCCACGCTCATCGATTACTTCCCCAAAGACTTTTTGCTGATCGTGGACGAGTCCCATGCGACGATTCCCCAAGTGGGAGGGATGTACGAGGGCGACTACTCACGAAAACGCACCTTGGTCGAATATGGATTCCGGTTGCCGTCGGCGGTCGATAATCGCCCACTCAAGTTCGCCGAATTCGAGCGCTGTTTCACGCAGGTGGTCTGCGTTTCTGCGACCCCAGGCCCCTATGAGTTGGGGCATGCGGCGGGAGAGATCGTCGAGCAGATCATTCGCCCGACCGGTCTCATGGACCCGGTCATTGAGGTGCGACCGGCCAAAGGGCAAGTCGATCATCTCCTTGGCGAAGTGCGGGCTGAAGTGGCGCAGGGCGGGCGAGTGCTGATCACCACGTTGACCAAACGCATGGCGGAGGACTTGAGCGAGTACTATCACGATCTCGGCATCAAGGTCCGGTATCTGCACTCTGACATTAAGACGTTGGAGCGGGCTGAGATCTTACAGGACTTGCGGCGCGGCACGTTCGACGTACTGGTGGGAATCAATCTGTTGCGCGAAGGATTGGATCTCCCCGAGGTCACCCTGGTGGCGATCCTCGATGCAGATAAGGAGGGCTATCTGCGATCCTATCGGGCATTGATCCAGACGGCTGGGCGGGCAGCGAGGAACCTTCGTGGCCACGTGATCCTGTACGGTGATGTGGTGACAGCCTCTATGCAAATGGCGATCGATGAGACCGGGCGCCGGCGTGCGATTCAAGCTGCGTACAATGCCAAGCATGGCATTGTGCCGACGAGTATCAAGAAGGATGTCTTGTCTCTCGAATATGCTGTGGCTGAGCTGGATTATGTCCAGCTCGATTTGGTTGCCGAGACGCCGGCCAGCTATGGAATAGAGGAGTCTACTGCGCAGACCATCAAACGGCTGGAAGTGGACATGAAGGCCGCCGCTAAGGAGTTGGAGTTCGAGCGGGCCGCCGCTCTCCGCAATAAGATTCGCGCGTTGAAGTTGAGAGAGTTAGAATTTAAATCTGAGATCTAGTAGTTGGCTGAAAGATTGTTCCGGTAAGCAGCGGTTCAATAGCCTGTACGTCAGAGAAAAGAGGAGAGCGGTTTCGCAGGCTGCTCAAAAAGACCGTCCAGCAAGGCCGCAGCCGATGAAAGCACCGGAGGCGTAGCCTCTGGCTACGTTGAGGATGCTTTCGAGGCGAGAACGAAGCTGGCGGGCTTTTTCAGCAGCCGACCAGAGTTGCTAGACGTTCTTGTAGAGGTAAATCCCCAGAAACATCCCGAGGAGACTGAGGAGGTTAATATTCAAGATAAAACCGATGGTGAACTTGAGGAGGACTAGATCAATTGTCAGCGGGGGATTGATGCCGGGGGTGAAGTTGCTGGCGAATACTGCCTGAATGGTACCCTGTGGAGCCATGACTCTGAGGATTTCTCCCAGTACTCCGCCTAGGAGGCCACCGATGAGCACGAAAATGAGCAGAATCCAGGGTGATTTTCTCACGACAACTGCCTCATAACTCTGCGTAGTCTTAGGGAGATAATGGTAGGACCATAACGAAAGGTCGAGAGCATGTCAATAATATCTCCGCCTTCGGTAGTGGGTCAGTTTGAATCGATTAAATCTGCGATTTCCTCCAAGCTCCACACATGAGTTGCTACTCCCGCTTCCATCGCAGGCGTTACCCGTAGCGTCTGGTGAATCCTGGCGAAGTTATAGTGCATAAAGTGGAGGGCCACGGCGTGGGCCTGGTTTTCGATCTTCTTGCTGAAAGCATTGGTCAGCCGGGTCATCCTCCGCATGCTCATCCGCATGGTGAGGTTCTGCCGTTCCACAAAGCTCGTTGAGGCCTGACGCAGATCTGGGTTGCCTTGCACCTTAATCTTGCGCGTTCCACAGCATTCAGCAGGGCTGTACCGAGTCGTTCCTTTGTTCGGGGGAGCATTGTAAATCTTGTCGAGCATGGCATAGTCCACTTCCCCACCAAAGGCCCGTTCTACGGCTGTCAGATAGGCCCTGTATCCATCGGTCGTGAGTTGGACCCGATTAGCGAGACGGCTAGCAAGATCATCGATGAACTTCCTGGCATAGTCTGCGCTCCGGCCCCCAACCAGGAACGAGACAATCAACTTGCTGTCTGCATCGATGGCCGTCCAGGTCCAGACATCGCCAAAGCCAAGTTTTCCCTTCATTTCTTCCGGGACGTTCTTTTCTTTCGCATAGCAGAAGCTCCAAATCTCATCACATTGAATCTTCTTACAGGGTAGGTTCCGCAAGTATTGATCTTGATACTGTGCACAGGCCTTACCTAGATCAGCCAACAACTTCAGCACGGTACCTTTCGCTGCGCCGGTCATGCGGCAGGTAGCACGGATGCTATTGCCTTCAACCAAGGCGGCGATAATCTGAACTCGTTTGGCTTGCGTCAGCTTGTTCATGGCTCCCTCCGTGGTGACAGAGGTATTATGCTTGAGCGGTCATGCATTGTCAATAACTTCCCTTGACTCTAGGCACATCCATGCCCATCATTCGCAGCTAGCGACTTTTAAATATAACAAATACGTGATATTGTTGGCAATGGACAACATACCATTGATGTGATATGAATAAGCATTGGACGATACGGCAATATGGGGCTGTTCTTGCTGATTTCTTGGAGTGGGTCAGAAGTGACGCGGCTCTAGAGGCTGAGACCCACGTCTATCTTCAGAAGCTCGGCGAGCACGGCAATATGCTGCGACAGCCATATTCTAAGCCGTTACGTGATGGCATATTCGAATTACTCCCTCATACCGACGAAATTCAGGCTAGGCTATTATATTTTTTCGGGGTCATGAAAGACGGAAGTCCTAAGGCGGTAATTACCAATACATTCGTCAAAAAAACTCGCAAGACTCCTGATGAAGAAATAGCGCTGGCAAAGAAACGCCGTAAGGAACTTGAGGATCAAGACAAAGGGAACAGGAAGAAAAGAGGCAGTTATCATCATGGCAACAGAACAACCCATTAATCTTAATATCGGGAAGCGCCTTAAGGAGGACCATGAGTTTCGGAAGAGTTTCTTCCGTGCATTGTCTCGCAATGAAATAGCCGCACAAATCATTAAGCTGCGCAAAATGAGGAATATGCGCCAAAGTGATTTGGCAGATGCCGTAGATACTGGACAGTCGGCAATCTCTAGGCTCGAAAAGGCCGATTATGCCAGTTGGAACTACCAAACTCTCCTCGGTATTGCGGAGGCGTTACAGGCGAGACTACACATTCAATTTGAGCCAGTTGAGAATGCTATTGCCCAATATGGACAGCAAGAAGAATCGATTCTCGATAAATTCGTAACCGGCGATACATTATTTACGACAGAAGAGCGGCATGATGAATATGCCTTGGTCGATCTTGCCAAATCTCAAGAGAACGTCTGTCTTTCCACAACAGAACAACAGCCACACGAGTACAGCGTCTGAGATCATTGGGGAGCATGAAAATGAATAAGAAGAAAAAAGCAGAAGAAAAGACCTTGCAACCTAAGGCTCGTGTCAGAAAACTACTATCAGACCCGAATGTGCCGACCTATTATTCAAATACCGTAGAAATTGCCACATCCGGCTCAGACTTTCGCATTAGGATAGGTGAAATCTTAGAAGCTAGTGCGGAGGAGATTCTAGTTAAACATAGAGCTACCCTCTACTTCTCTCCCCGTCACGCCAAAGAAGTAGCTTTATTGTTCGAAAAAAAGGTGAAGGAGCACGAAAACAAGTACGGAAAAATTACTCCTACTGAGTAGAGCCAGGAAACAATCATCCAAACGGAGGATTATTTCCATCGAGCATTAGCAGCCTTCTTGGCAATCTGTGTTCGTTCCTTAGCGGTCAGCTTTTCAGCCCTGGCTTTCCCGCCCTTCAGCCCTCCTAGACGGCCCAGGGCTACGGCGGCAGGGTTCTTCTCTGGCTGGTTCTTCTTCTTGGAGGGCTTCTCTTCTGGTTTACCAGTCACAGCCTGAAGGATCTCAAAGGCCGTGACGTTTACATCAGTGGAAGGCTTCTTCTTTTTCATGCCCCAATCATACCTGACCGCTTAAGCACAGGCAAGATCATGGCAATTCAAACTGACCCACTACCCCGCCTTCCGCTCCCTTGACTTCATCCTGTCAGGTCATTTAGACTCCCCGATGCTCTTTTGCTAGAATTTTCGAGGTGATCGGAGATTTGGGGTTAAGGCTTCGATTGCCTTTTTCTTTGTGACGTTATGCTGGACGCGCTCAGCGAAAAATTCGAAAAGATCTTTAAGAAACTACGCGGTTCTGGGGTCCTCACCGAACAGAACATCGCGGAAGCCTTGAAGGAAGTTCGCCTCGCGCTGCTCGAAGCCGATGTCAACTTCAAGATCGTCAAGGACTTCATCGAGCGGGTTCGAGTAAAGGCTGTTGGGCAGGAAGTTCTTCAGAGTTTGACCCCCGGGCATCAAGTGGTCAAGGTCGTGTGGGACGAGCTGCGAGAGATGATGGGCGGGGAACGAGCCGGTTTGGCTCTGGCCTCGAATCCCCCCACCGTCGTGATGATGGTCGGGCTTCAAGGCGCCGGAAAAACGACGACGTGCGGCAAGCTCGGGCGGTACGTCAAGGCTCAGGGGAAACGGGTTCTTCTGGTCGCGGCGGATCCTCGTCGCCCGGCAGCCGGCGATCAGTTAGCGAGTCTGGGGCGTGACCTCGAGATCGACGTGCATCGGGCGGATCCGGCTCAGGCGGCCCACACAGATGTCGTTCGCATTTGCCAGGCTGGCGTGGAGCGGGGCCGGGTGCAGGGATACGACCTCGTCCTGCTGGATACCGGCGGGCGTCTCCACATCGACGATGAGTTGATGGGGGAGCTGGTGGCGGTGAGAGCAGCCGTGCAGCCGCACGAAGTGCTCTTAGTCGCTGATGCGATGACCGGCCAAGATGCCGTCACGATGGCGAGCCAGTTCGATCAACGGATCGGGCTGACGGGCGTCATTCTGACGAAGGTTGAAGGCGATGCCCGTGGCGGGGCGGTGTTGTCGATCCGGGCGGTGACCGGCAAGCCGATCAAGTTTTTGGGTGTGGGCGAGAAGCTGGACGCATTGGAGTTGTTTCATCCCGATCGGATGGCCTCGCGCATCCTCGGCATGGGCGATGTCCTCTCGCTGATCGAAAAGGCGCAGGAGACCTTTACGCTCGAGCAGGCGGAGGATGCGCAGAAGCTGCTGAGCAGCCAGACGTTCACGCTGGAGAGTTTTCGTGCTCAGCTGGGGCAGGTCAGTCGCATGGGCTCGCTCGACCAGATTTTAGGCATGCTGCCGGGCGGTCAGAAGCTCAAGGGGGCGATGGAAGGGCAGATGCCCGAGCGGGAGATGAAGCGAGTCACGGCCATGATCGACTCGATGACAACTCGTGAACGCCGCGATCATACATTGATCAATGGCAGCAGAAAAAAGCGGATTGCGCGTGGAAGCGGGACGAAGGTGGAAGAGGTGAATCGGTTGATTAAGCAGTTTCTCTCGGCGAGGAAAATCGCCAAGGTTATGGCAGGGTCGGGAGGGCGCCGGCAGTTGGCGCAACTTCTGCGCTCGATGTAAGGGGCGATCACAATCATCACAGTGTGTTGTACAGAAGGAGGATTCTAGTGGCTGTTCATTTGAGATTGACGAGGACAGGACGACATAAGCGACCGCTCTACCGCGTAGTGGCAGCGGATTCACGGAAGCCGCGCGACGGGCGATTCCTGGAAATTCTTGGGATTTTCGATCCCTTGAAAGAGGCGGGTCTGCCGGAGCTGAAGCAGGATCGGGTCTTGAGCTGGTTGCGCCAGGGAGCTCAGCCGACCGTCACGGTCAAGACGCTTCTCCGCCGTGCTGGCGTTTGGAAGACGTTTGAGGCAGAGAAAGCGGCAGAGAAAGCCGCGAAGAAGAAGGTCGCTTAGTCTGTGACCACGGCTCAGGCAGATCTGATCACGATCGGCAGGATCGAGCGCCACTTTGGTGTGCGCGGCGAGTTCAAGGTACGATCGTTGAGCGATGTGCCTGGCCGGCTGGAGCAACTCAAGCAGGTGCAGGTTTTGGAGCTGACTGGGCAGGTCGTTGAGAAGACGGTGGCTCATGTTCGGCGTGCCGGCTCGACCTATATCATGAGTCTTGTGGGGGTGACGACGCCGGAAGGTGCCGTCGCGTTACGCGGGGGATTGATCCAAGTGCCGCGTTGTTCGGCAGCGACGTTGGCGGCGGACGTGTATTTTGAATGCGACCTCATCGGGATGACGGTTGAGAACGAGCGGGGCGACGAGATTGGAGTGGTAGAGACAATTTTGGAGATACCGGACAATCACGTCTTCGTCGTTCGCAAGGGGACGGAGGAAGTCCTCATTCCGGCTGCGAAGAGCTTTGTGACTTCGGTGGATCTCGTGCAGCGCAAGATGATGGTTCGCGGGATTGACGGCTTGCTTGAGGATCGCCATGCGGTGTGACATTCTGACCCTATTCCCCGACATGGTGGCGCCGGTGTTGAGCCAGAGTATTCTGAAGCGAGCACAGGAAAAAGGTCTGTTGCATGTCACGGTGCGTAACTTGCGCGACTATACGCTCGATCGCCATCGGGTGGCGGACGATGTCCCCTACGGCGGAGGGGCCGGGATGGTGATGAAGGCCGAACCGATTTTGCGCGCAGTGGAACAGATTCAGGCCGACTATGCGCTGGCCGGGGAACAGATTCGGTTGTTGTTTCCGTCTCCACATGGTCGGCCATTCACGCAGGCCTATGCAAAAAACCTGGCGGCCGACACCCGTCGGCTAGTCATTCTCTGTGGCCACTACGAAGGGGTCGATGAGCGGGTGCGTCTCGCCTTGCACCCGGAAGAGATTTCAGTCGGGGATTATGTGTTGACTGGAGGCGAGTTGCCGGCGCTGGTGCTCATCGATGCTGCAGCCCGGTTGGTCCCCGGTGTGTTGGGTGATCCGGAGTCGATTGAGGAAGAGTCGTTTACGGATGCATTGCTCGAATATCCGCACTACACCAGACCGGCGGACGTTCGAGGGATACCCGTGCCAGAGGTGTTGCTTTCAGGGCATCACGAGGCCATTCGTCTGTGGCGTCGGAAGGAATCCCTGCGAAGCACGTATCAGAGACGGCCGGATCTGTTGCAAGATCGGGTCTTGAGTCTCGAAGATCAACAATTGCTAGACGAACTTACTCGTGAGGGCGTGGTTGGCACGCCTGTTCGATGTGGGGAGGAAGGGGTAGTCTCATGAATCGGTTAGAGCGGATACAACAGTCGTTCGTAAAGCCATCGGCGCCTAGCTTTGAAATTGGCGATACTGTCCGCGTGCATGTGAAAGTCGTCGAAGGAGAAAAAGAGCGTATTCAGGTGTTCGAGGGAGCCGTGATCGCCCGTAAAGGGTTACTGAACACGGAGACCTTCACAGTACGCAAAGTTTCCTATGGCGTCGGTGTGGAACGTATTTTCCCGATCCATTCGCCGATCGTGACGCGCGTCGAGGTCATGCGCCAGGGTAAGGTGCGCCGGGCCAAGCTGTATTATCTTCGTGGGAAGAAGGGCAAGTTTGCCAAGGTTGAAGATCGGGAGTTCGTCGCGAGTGCGAAGGCGAAGCCCGGGGTCGCTCGTAAGACTGAAGAGCCGGCCACGGCCGCTGTGGCTCCGAAGGCCTAGTCTCATTCCCTGGTTCTATCGACCACGAATGTCGGGTGCCCTTTCAACGGACGCATCGCGGGGCCACATCGTGGGACCTACCGACGAATTTGAATTGGAAGCCCGGCGGCGCGGCTATCGCCGCATCGCCGGTCTGGATGAAGCCGGACGGGGCCCTCTTGCGGGCCCTGTCGTCGCGGCGGCGGTGATCCTGCCCTCTCGTTGCCGCTTGGTCGGCGTCAACGATTCCAAACAAGTCTCTGCGTCTGATCGCGAGCGGCTCTACGAGGTCATTGTCGGACGGGCTCGCGGTATTGGTGTGGGGATCGCGACGGAGCAGGAGATCGACCGCCTCAATATCTTAGAAGCGACTCGTCTCGCCATGTGCCGTGCAGTGGAGTCGCTGACATCTCCGGCGGACTGCCTCTTGATCGACGCCGTCACCTTATCGAATCTCGCCATTCCCTCACGCTCGATCATTAAGGGCGATACGTTGTCGATCTCGATTGCCGCCGCGTCCATCGTGGCGAAAGTCACGCGCGACCGTTTGATGGAGGCGCATCATCAGACCTATCCCCAGTATAATTTCCTGTCCCACAAGGGCTATGGGACAGAAGAGCATTTACAGCGGCTCGCGCAACATGGCCCCTGCGCCATCCATCGGCGCACGTTCGCTCCGGTTGCTCGGCTCCTGAGCGGCCATGGCGAATCTCCACAGGCGATTTCGTGACCATCCTTGACCCACGAAGGCTCTTCGGGCAAGAAGGAGAGTCGGCGGCAGAGCAGTACTTGCGCGACAAGGGGTATCGGATTCTGGCGCGCAATGTGCGTTCGTCGGTGGGAGAGTTGGACCTCGTAGCTGAAGACGGTCAGGTGCTGGTCTTTGTCGAGGTGAAGGCGCGTCGCACCGATGCATTTGGCGGCGCGATCCATGCCGTGCATCAGCGGAAACAAGAGAAGTTGATCCAGTTGGCCGCGCAGTATTTGGCCCGGCACCATCTCAAGGATCGATCCTGCCGATTCGATGTAGTTTTGTTGCAAGGCACGAACGCCGAGGCTTCGCAGATCGAGCATATTCAGAATGCGTTCGACGTCCCCGGGGACGATCTTCGATGGTAAGAACACAATGATTCAATTGATTCATGTCTCGAAACAGTACGATCAGCGGTCGGCGCTGTCGGACGTGACGCTTGAGATCGGCAAAGGGGAGTTTGTGCTCCTCATGGGACCGAGCGGCGCGGGCAAGTCGACGCTGTTGCGGATGCTGATCGGGGCCGATCGGCCCGATGAGGGGCAGATCTTCGTCCATCAGAAAAATGTGACGGCGCTGAAGCCATCCGACATTCCCTATCTGCGCCGCAAGGTCGGAACGGTGTTTCAGGACTTTCGGCTGTTGCCGAAGAAGTCTGTGTTCGACAATGTCTCGCTCCCGTTGCTCGTACAAGGCGTGTCTTCTGCCGACATCCGTCGGAAAGTGACGGAGGCCTTACGGGCAGTCGGCGTCGAGCACAAGCGCGATCAGCTTCCGGCCGGCCTCTCGACGGGGGAGCAGCAACGGGTCTGCATCGCGCGCGCGATCGTCAATGGTCCGGTCGTCTTATTGGCCGACGAGCCGACCGGCAATTTAGACCCGGTGTTGACGGCTGAGATCATCGAACTGTTTAAGCTCATTAACGCGCGGGGTACGACGGTCGTCGTGGCGACACACGATCCGCTCGTGATGGCGCAGGTGAATCGGCGGGTGCTCACCTTGTCGCAGGGCCGCCTGTTGCCGGAACAGAGAGGCTTGGCATGAGGACGCTGGCCTATCTCCTGAGAGAATCCTGGGTCAATATGAGGACCAACCGGATGACGACGATGGTCGCCATTTTGACCACGGCCTTTACGCTGGCCTGTGTCGGCATCTTTTTACTGCTCTATGTCAATTTGCGGGCGGCAGCCGGATGGCTTCAGGACGACATCAAGATCATGGTCTATCTCGATGACCGGCTTGCGTCCGATTCGGTCGCGGAGGTGGAGCAGCATTTGCGGAGCGATCGTGCCGTCGCATCCCTGTTGTTTATCTCGAAAGAGCAGGCGCTGGGAGAGTTCAAGGCGCAGTTTCCTTCGGAGTCTCACTTACTTGAGGGCTTGGGTCAAAATCCCTTGCCGGCCTCCTATGTCGTGGCGCTCAGTCCGTCGTTCCGTTCGCCGGATGCGGTGAAGCGATGGGCCGAACGGGTGAGGCAGATCGCCGGCGTGTCCAAAGTCGATTACAATCAAGATTGGATCGATGCCCTCGCAACGGTGATTCGATCGATTGAGTTAGTTGCGATCGGCATCGGCGTGATCCTTTCGGCAGCTGCCGTGACCATTATCGCCAATACCATTCGCCTGACCCTATTTGCCCGACGGGATGAGATCGCCATTTTGCGTCTCATCGGGGCCACGACCAGTTTTATCCGTATTCCCTATCTGGTGGAGGGCGCCGTGCTCGGGGCCTTGGGCAGCGCGCTCTCACTGGTTATGCTCAAGTTCATGTACGAATTGTTTCGGCAGCAAATGCGGACGACGGGTCGATTTGCCGGACTCGACAGCCTCATGGCATTCTTTCCCCCGTCAGTTTGTCTCGCCCTCATTGCGGTAGGGATGGGGCTCGGGTTTGCCGGCAGTTTCGTATCGATCAGGCGTTTTGGCGAGGGTAAGGCATGAGCTGCTGGATTGGACTCAGGGTCGGAGTCATAATCTGGGGGTTGCTGAGTCTTTTCTGCCTAGCGGTTGCGATGGCCGATCCGATCGTCGACAAGATTGAGAAAGAACGCAAGGCGCTCGAACAGCTCAAAGATCGGATTGAAGAAAAACGCAAACAGGCCGATGAAGCGGGCAGAAAACGGGAGTCGCTCTTGCAGGGGATTCAGACGCTCGACGAACGTGTGTTGTATTACCGGCAGGCGCATCAAGAGGTTAGCCGGAAGTTGAAAAAAAAGGATCAGGAGATCGAGGTCTTGAATGAGCAGTTGTCCGGGCTAAGGGGTAGTGTGCGCGAACGGCAGGATGCGATCTTGGCGCGATTGAGGGTCCAATATATGGAAGGCCGCTTCGGGTATTGGAAGACCTTGCTGGCCTCGGATTCGTATGGAAACTTTCAGCGGAGGCTTCAGTATCTTTCGGCTGTGTCTGAACGGGACTATGCGCTCATGGGCACCTTTCGGACCGATATGACCCGTATGGAACAGGCGGAGCGACAGCGGGAAGAGGCACGAGTCGGGATGCTCTCATACAAACAGAGTACCGAGAAGCAGCTCTCCGAAATGAAGTCGGTCAAACGAGAAAAAAAGATCTATCTCACCAAGATTACCCAGCAAAAAGAGTCGTACGAACATGCCCTTCAAGAACTGGAGCGGTCCGCCTCGCGTATCGACAGTCTGTTGCATGAGTTGGAGACGCGCCGTCGGGCGACAGCCGTTCGGCCTCCGACCGGGGGGATGGCCCCTCGGGGAGCGAAGGGCGCCTTGCCCTGGCCGGCTGATGGGAGCGTGATCTCTTTCTTCGGTCGTCAGAAACATCCGACCTTCAATACCTATGTGCAACGCAGAGGGATTGAAATTAAGACGGTCGAGGGGAGCGATATCCATGCGGTGATGCCGGGGGCCGTCGTCTATGCGGACTGGTTGAAAGGGTACGGGCTCGTTATAATCCTCGATCATGCGAATGGCTTCTTTTCGCTCTATGCTCATGCCTCGAAAATTCTTGTGACGGTGGGCGCACAGGTCGAAGCCGGACACGCGATCGGTGAAACAGGCGATACGGGCATGACGGGTGAAAATACTCTATACTTTGAGTTGCGCGAGGGGGCGGAGCCGTTGGACCCCCTTCAATGGTTAGCAAGGCGATAGGGAACGGGAAGAGGAAAGGACGTTATATGATGGAACAGTATCCCCGACGACGATTCTGGATGGTAGGCCCGACGGTGGTGGTGGCGCTGGTGCTGGGCGTGATGCTCGGCAAGGGTTGGGAACGGACCGGGCATGCCACGGAAACCTACGAAGAGTTGAAAACGTTTTCCGAGGTGTTGACCCAAGTTCAGAAGAGTTATGTCGATGAAACGAAGGTGAAGGATCTCGTTCAGGGAGCCATTCGTGGGATGCTTTCCACCCTCGATCCGCATTCGGCCTATATGACGCCGGATATGTATAAAGAAATGCAGGTTGAAACGAAGGGTGAGTTCGGGGGCGTGGGTATCCAGATCGGCGTGAAGGAGAACCGGTTGGCGGTGATCGCGCCCATCGAGGGGACGCCGGCCTACCGGGCGGGGATCAAGCCAGGCGATTTCATTACCAAGGTGAACGACGAAACGACCAAAGACCTCACGCTGATGGATGCGGTTCAGAAGATGCGCGGCCCCAAGGGCTCGAAGGTCAACTTGACGATTCAGCGCGACGGGACTCCCGATCCGCTCCAATTTACGCTGGTTCGCGACACCATTAAGATCGAGAGCGTGAAGTCGAAGGTGTTGGACAATATCGGCTACGTTCGGCTGACGCAATTCCAGGAGTCGACAGGGCGGGATTTGAGTAAGGTGCTCAAGCAGTTCAGGGAGCAGAAGCTCCAGTCGACCATCCTGGATCTCCGCAATAATCCAGGAGGATTGTTGACGGCCTCCGTGGAGGTCTCCGAGCAGTTTCTCCCTGCCGGAAAACTCGTGGTCTATACCAAAGGACGCGAGAGCAAGAAGGATGAATGGATTGCCAAGGGGAAGGATCAGATGGACGATTCGCCCATGATCATTCTCATCAATGAAGGATCGGCGAGTGCATCCGAGATCGTAGCCGGTGCATTACAAGACTACGGGCGGGCGGTGATTGTCGGGACGACCTCGTTCGGCAAAGGGTCGGTGCAAACGATTCTCCCGCTGGGGGATGGCTCCGGTCTCCGCCTCACGACGGCGAAGTACTACACGCCAAAAGGGCGCTCGATCCAATCGACCGGCATCACGCCTGACATTGTTGTCAAGGCGCAGCTCCCGACCACGGTGGCGAAGGCAGGTGAGACAAAGGCTGGGGAAAAAGAAGTGGAGCCGAAGCAGGCCAAGCCTGCGGTTGTGCCGGGGAAAGATCAGCCGGCTCAGAATGGTAAAGCGCCTGAAGAGGGCCAATCGAAGAACGGCACCGTGCCACAGCCTTCTTCCGTCGATGCCTCTGGCGATCCTTCGCTCGAGCAGGACGTCCAACTGCAAAAGGCGGTGGAAATGTTGAAGACCTGGAAGATCTTTAAGGAGCTTCCTCGCGCGTCTTAAATGGGGGGCTGTTGCGAAGCGGTGATTGCGTCAAGCAGCCGTTCTTCCGATCCTGAGAACCCTGGTACGGTGCGCAGCATGTGCGACCGTACCAGCCGTTCGAGGTCGGCCAATGTGGTAATGCAGAGGCGGGTATAGAGGTAGGCCACGAGCGATTCGGATAGTCCCGGGAAGTGAGCCCAGGCCTTCACCGACTCTGGGAGTGGCGTTCGCAAGGCTTCATAGGCCTGGATTGCTCCCGTTCTGAGAAATTCCTCAATCTTGTCGGCCAGATCTCGGCCGATTCCATCAATGTCTTCCAATCCCTGCCGTGCCGCGACCTCTGCGATGTCCTCTTCCAAGGCTTCGATGGCATCCGCTGCCCTTCGGTAGGCTCTGACCCGATAGGGGTTCGCCCGCTGAGCGCCTAAGCGTTCAGCGATCGACCGAAAAATGCCGGCAACCTGCTGGTTATGTTGTGGCGATGTGACCATAGTTGAGCTGGCGCTATTCTGACGTGATCAGGGATAGGGGGCAAGGGGAGAGTCCCCTCGGCCCCGCAGATTTATTGACATTCTGAATTCTGCTCCCCTAGGATGAGTGACGATGGCAGAGGCGATTCAGATTCATGTGAACGGCGATCCACGGGACGTTCGGGCAGATGCTACCGTGGGGGATCTCCTGCGTGAGCTTGCCATTAAGACCGAGCGTGTGGCGGTGGAATTAAATTTAGAAATTCTCGATCGCAAAGAGTTCGACCAGCGAAGTCTGAAACAAGGGGATCGAGTGGAGATCTTGAGCTTCATCGGCGGCGGTGCGCCATTGGATGTGTACGGCAGAGGAAGGGGTTTCGTCCATGCAGAATGATCCGTTGACCATTGCCGGTCGTGTGTTTACGTCTCGGCTGTGGGTGGGGACAGGCAAGTATAAGGACTTTGCAGAAACCAAGAAAGCCATCGAAGCGTCGGGCGCCGATGTGGTCACGGTGGCGGTGCGGCGTGTGAACATCACCGATCGCTCCAAAGAGAACCTGCTCGACTATCTCGATCCAAAGAAGTACATCATTCTTCCCAATACCGCCGGCTGCTACAACGTGGAAGATGCGCTGCGTTATGCCCGTTTAGGCAGGGCTGCCGGTGTGTCGGACTTGATTAAACTGGAAGTGCTCGGTGACGAGCGGACCCTGTTCCCCGATACCGCCGGATTGATCGAAGCGGCAAAGATCCTCGTCAAAGAGGGCTTTATCGTGCTGCCCTATACCAATGACGATCCCATTGTGGCCCAGAAGCTCGTTGACGTGGGCTGTCCAGCGGTCATGCCCTTGGCGGCGCCGATTGGATCGGGACTCGGTATCCGCAATCCCTATAACCTCAAGATCATCATGGAAATGATCAAAGTGCCGATCATCGTGGATGCCGGCGTCGGGACCGCGTCCGATGCCGCCTTTGCGATGGAGTTAGGGGCGGATGCGGTACTCATGAACACGGCCATTGCTGGGGCCAAAGATCCCATTGCGATGGCTGAGGCCATGAAATATGCAGTCTATGCCGGACGTCTCGCGTATAAGGCCGGGCGTATTCCACGAAAACTGTATGCCACAGCCAGCAGCCCGATCGAAGGCATGCTCTAGCAGGATGCTGAAAAAGGGAGCGGGGTGGCTGGGACGATCCCTTTGCTCGCGCAACGCGCGGTCTCAGAAGACCCTCGTTGGACGCGCGCAGTTGGGATCATCCCATCCACCCCTAAATGAACGGTCGATCGCCTGCGGCCTTGCTGGACAGCCGTTTTGAGTATCCTGCCCAGGACTCAGCAGTCAGGATTCAGCACTTCTCCGATGCCGAAACTTTCTAGCCGCCTTCTTGTCGTCACGGATCGCCACCAGACCAAGGGGCGGCCGTTGGTGCCTCTTCTGCAGCGAGCGCTCACTGTTGGAGCGCCTGCCATTCAACTCCGCGAGCGCGACCTTTCTGTTCGAGACCTCTTGGCGCTTGCGCGTGAGGTGCAAGCGGTAACGGCCGCGCACAGATCCCAACTCCTCATCAACGATCGGATCGACATCGCATTGACGCTGGAAGGCGCCGGCGTGCACCTGCGCAGCAATAGTCTGCCGGTTTCCGTTGCCAGGCAGTTGCTGGGGACAGAGCGCCTTCTGGGTCTGTCTGCCCATGGGGTAGAGGAGGCGGTGCAGGCAGAGTCTCAGGGCGCAGACTACGTCATCTTTGGCCCGATCTACGAGACCCCATCGAAGCAGGCATTCGGTCCTCCGCTCGGACTGCATAGCCTTGAGAAGGTTTGTCGATTGGTCCGCATCCCGATTATCGGAATCGGTGGAGTCACGGCGGCGCGCGTAGGTGAGATGCGGCAGGCCGGCGCATTCGGTGTGGCGGTGATCACGGCGATTCTTGGCGCAGACGACGTGGAGTCGGCGACAAGTGAGCTGTTCGATGCTGTCATGCGCGCGACGTGACGTCGTTCAGTCACGGTTCTCGTGCTGTCGCATGCTGCGGTCCGGTTGACCACCTCAGGAACGGATGATAGAATCCGCGCAGATAAGGGCTTCTCGACGCAGCAAGGGTTTTCGCGTTCTTCGAGTAACGCCATGGCTGGCAAGAAAGACAGTCCGAGTCGATTCCGGTCTCTCCGAGATTCCGTCACGCAGATCACCAAGCGGCTGACAGAAGGAGAAACGGACATGGCCTCACGCAGCGACGAACAGACCCGCGAGGTGGAAAAGCTTCGCGTGCAGATCCAGTCGATGGAAGAAGAAATCCGTCGGCTCTACCAGTCCCGCTACCAGCTCGACCAAGCCACCAAACAGAACGAGAAACTCGTCACCACGCTCCAGGAAGCGAAGGCGCAGATCGAAGCCTTGCGCGCCGAGGTTGAAAAATTGACCGCGCCGCCCTCTGCCTACGCCATTTTTTCCAGTCTCAATGATGACGGAACCGGCAATGTCTTCGTCTCCGGACGAAAGATGAAAGTCAGTTTGCATCCGTCCATCAATGGCGCGGCCTTGCGCAAGGGGCAGGAAGTGCTCCTGAACGAAGCGTTGAACGTGATTGAAGTGAAGGGCTTCGATATTCAGGGTGAAGTCGTGAGGCTCAAGGATGTGCTGGAAGGCAATCGCGCCTTGGTGACGTTGCATTTCGACGAAGAGAAAGTGGCCGAACTTGGCGATCCGCTGATAGCCGAACGATTAAGCGTCGGCGACCATCTGCTCTACGATCCTCGCTCCGGCTATGTCATCGAAAAGCTGCCGAGGTCAGAGGCGGAAGAAATGGTGTTGGAGGAAGTGCCCGATGTCGACTATGAGCACATCGGCGGGTTGCAGCATGAGTTGGAACAGGTCCGTGATGCGGTGGAGCTGCCGTTTCTTCATACGGCCCTGTTTTTAGAGTACAAGTTGAGCGCGCCCAAAGGAGTGTTGCTCTATGGGCCGCCAGGATGCGGGAAAACCTTGATCGCAAAAGCGGTCGCCAATTCGATTGCGAAGAAGCTCGGACATCTCACCGGCAAAGAAGTGCGGAGTTACTTCTTGCACGTGAAGGGCCCGGAGTTGCTCAATAAATATGTCGGCGAGTCCGAGCGTCAAGTCCGCGAAGTCTTCAAGAAAGCGAAAGAGCGGGCGGCGGACGGGAATCCCGTCATCGTATTCTTCGACGAAATGGATGCGCTGTTCAGAACGCGGGGCACTGGGATTTCCTCCGATATCGAGTCGACGATCGTCCCGCAGTTTCTCTCAGAGATCGACGGCATGGAACGATTGCGCAATGTGATCGTGATCGGCGCCAGCAATCGCCAGGATCTCATCGATCCGGCTGTCCTTCGCGCCGGCCGGTTAGATGTGAAGGTCAAGGTGGGGCGTCCCGATGCCGTGGCCGCGAAGGATATTTTCTCGAAGTACTTGAGCGTCGATCTGCCGTTTGCCGAGGAAGATTTGAAGCGCCATGGCGGAGACGCCAAGGCCTTGGTTGAACAGATGGCCGATCTCACGGTCGGGGCCATGTATGCGTCCTCGGAAGAAAATAAGTTCATCGAAGTCACCTACGCGAACGGTGAGAAGGAAGTGCTCTACTTCAAGGATTTTGCGAGCGGGGCGCTGATCGAAGGTATCGTGTCGCGCGCGAAGAAGTTCGCCGTCAAGCGGACGATTGCGAAGGAAGGCCGGGGCCTTCGATCCGATGACTTAATCCGCGCCATTCGGGAAGAGTTCAAGGAACACGAAGACCTGCCCAATACGACCAATCCTGACGATTGGGCCAAGATCTCCGGGAAGAAAGGCGAAAAGATCGTGCATCTTCGGACGATCAGCGGCAGCCCGGACGAGTCGCGTCAGATCGAAACGGTCACAACCGGACATTATCTCTAAGACGTCACACCTATGCAGGAATGTAACTCGTTGACGACTCCCCGCGTATTGGGAACAGAAACAGAGTTCGGCATTGCATCGCGCGATCCAGCCGCCGCAGACCCCGTGTCCAACTCCATTGCCGTCATCGGGCATTATCCTGGCCTGCCGGCTCCGTTAGCGGTCTGGGATTATGAAAATGAAAACCCGTTGCTCGATGCGCGCGGCTTCGAGGTCGAAGGGGAACCAGAGCGGCCTAATCCTGAGTACAATCGTCAGCTGAACAAGGTGCTGGCGAATGGGGGCCGGCTCTACGTCGACGGCGCCCATCCGGAATACTCCACGCCCGAATGCACCAATCCGCGAGAGATCGTGGCGTTCGAACGAGCCGGTGCGCACATCCTGGCTCAGTGCCTGGAACAGATGGCGCGCGCGACCGGGCGGGATCATTGTGTGCTGTACAAGAACAACTCGGACGGCAAGGGCAACAGCTACGGCTATCACGAAAGTTATCTCATGTCGCGTGCGGTGCCTTTCGAGCGCATCGTGAAGGTTTTGGCGCCGTTCTTTGTCACGAGGCCCATCTTCGCAGGGGCGGGGAAAGTCGGCGCAGAGAATGAGACCAGCCGTGCGGATTATCAGATCTCGCAGCGTGCGGATTTCTTCGAGTGCCTCGTCGACCTCAATACGATGGTCCGGCGCCCCATCGTGAATTCACGCGATGAGCCGCATGCGGAGCATGCCAAGTATCGGCGGCTGCACGTGATTGTCGGAGATGCCAACATGGCGGAACTGTCGACCTATCTCAAGGTCGGCACGTTGTCCATTGTGTTGGATCTGCTGGACGCCGGTGCCGATGTGCCCCAGATCGAGTTGGAGGACCCGGTTCAAGGCATCAA
Source organism: Nitrospirota bacterium (assembly GCA_030645475.1). Classification (NCBI taxonomy): domain Bacteria; kingdom Pseudomonadati; phylum Nitrospirota; species Nitrospirota bacterium. The sequence continues at coordinate 137,980 of JAUSMA010000071.1, read as the reverse complement.
GCAGGTGTCGCGCGATTTGACGATGAAGGAGCCGCTTAGACTCATGGGGGGGCTGTCGACGACGGCGGTGGCGATTCAACGCGCCTATTTGAAGGCGGCCATGGGATACTATGCCTGTCACGACCTCTCACAGGTTACGAAAGATATTCTCGTTCGCTGGGAAGACGTGTTGGATAAGCTCGAACAGGATCCTCGGCTGTTGGTGCGCGAGTTAGATTGGGTGGCGAAGCGCCAGATGATGGAATCCTACATGGAGCGCAAGGGCTGTGGGTGGGACGATTCTCGCATTCGGCTCATGGATCTGCAGTATCACGACGTGCGCCCCGATAAGGGCCTCTACTTTACGCTTGAACGCAGTCATCTGATCGAGCGTATCGTGCAGGAAGCCGAGATTGCGCGAGCGGAGTTCACCCCGCCTCCGGGAACACGCGCCTATTTCCGTGGACGCTGTGTCAGCAAGTTTACGAAGTCGGTCTATGGAGCCAGCTGGACGTCGGTGCTGTTCGATGTTGGCAACAAGCAGGTCAAACGGGTGCCGCTGATGGACCCGCTTCGAGGGACAGCATCATTGACGAGTGACCTCCTCGATCAGGTTGACACCGTCGACGAATTGCTGGCGAAACTGAAGGCATGATGAAGAAGGATCACCCGCGATTCACATTATGAAATTGCCATTTCTTCCTAACCACGACGACCCGAGTTTCTTCGACTTTTTAACCCAGCACCACCCCGCGCTGACGCCGGCCGGCCGCAGCGGTTTTCTGTCGCCTCAGGCCGGGACAGAACCGATGCGAGGAGCCGGACCGATGACGGTCCCTCACGCCACCACAGTGCTGGCGATCAAGTATCAACAGGGCGTCGTGATTGCCGGAGACCGCCGGGCGACGGAAGGGTTTCAAATCGCCGAGCGCCGGATCGAGAAAGTCTTCAAGATCGACGACTATTCCGCGATGGCGATCGCCGGTGCAGCCGGTCCCTGCATCGAAATGGCCAAGCTGTTCCAGGTCGAACTGGAACATTACGAAAAAATCGAAGGGGTGCAACTCTCCTGTGAGGGAAAGGCCAACAAGCTCGGGCAGATGGTCAAGGCCAACCTGCCGATGGTCTTTCAAGGGCTGGTCGTCATGCCGCTCTATGTCGGCTACGACGTGAAGCGCGCAGAAGGCCGCATCTTTAAGTACGACCTCGCAGGCGGCCGGTACGAAGAGTCGGATTATCATGCCATCGGGTCGGGGGGGAAAGATGCACGCAATACGATGCGGGAACATTTCCTCAGGGGCCTGGCTGAGCCCGACGCACTCAAGTTAGCATTGCTGGCCCTGTACAATGCGGCTGACGATGATGTCGGCACCGGGGGGCCCGATCTGGTACGGGGCATTTACCCCACGGCGAAAATTGTGAACGAGCGCGGCATTACCGATGTGCCAGAGCAGCAAATCCGCAGCATCTATGACGGGTTGATCGCGACCCGCCGCTCCAAGGAGAACTAAGCATGCCGATGCCCTATTACGTCTCGCCCGAGCAGATGATGCAGGACAAGGCGGAGTATGCCAAGAAAGGCATCGCCAAAGGCCGTTCCATCATTGCCATCGAATATGTGAATGGCATTCTTCTCGTCGCGGAGAATCCCAGCGCCTCGCTCTATAAAATCTCCGAGATCTACGACAGCATCGCCTTTGCGGGGGCCGGGAAGTACAGTGAGTTTGAAAATCTCAGGAAAGCCGGTATCAGACATGCCGACCTCAAGGGATTCATGTACAGCCGTGAAGATGTGACGGCCCGCTCTCTGGCAAATGGCTACTCGCAAAGCCTGGGCACCATTTTCAGCCAGGAGCAGAAGCCTTTAGAGGTGGAAATCCTGGTGGTGCAGGTCGGGCATAACGGCCATGCGAACGAGATGTACCGCATTTCCTTCGACGGGAGCATCATCGATGAGCGGACCTTTGCGGTCATCGGAGGCAAGTCGGAGGCCGTGCAGGCTCTGTTAAAGGAGAAAGGTCTTACACAACCGCCTGAGCTACGAGAGGCCCTGTCGCTCTGTATTGCTTCACTTGAGCAGATTGGAAGCCAGAAGCTCTCGCTGGAATCGCTGGAAGTCGCAGTCCTCGACCGCACCCGCGAGGGCCGACGGTTTCGACGGTTGTCGCCTGCCGATACCAAACCCCTCCTCTCTATTTAGCCGGATGCTGAAAAAGCCCGCCAGCGCTCTCAAGCGCGCGACGGGTACGCCTAGCGCGACAGGCGCGACGAGCAAGCCCTGATTCCGAGTGTCTCACCTTTCCCGCCAGTCTCGCGTGTCTCGCTCGGCTATCCTGTCTGGTATTCTCCCATTCCCCAGACGCCGGACCTGTTCATTTCTATCGTGCCGCAATAGTTTTCCCGCAGCCTGCTAGTCTCACCTCATCGGCGGATCGTGTGCTTCTGTTGAACAAGGCGTGGCCTGCTGGTATTCTGTGCATACGCCTATGCTGGAACCAAGTCCTCTGAGACGACGGATCTTCGGTTTGGAGAATGAGTATGGTCTCATCTTTTCTCCAAACGGGAGGGTCTATCTTCCGATGGAGAAGGTCCTGGGCTATATTTTTGAAGGCCTCATTCCGAACAGTTGGCCTTCCAACGCGTTTCTGGCGAACGGGGCGCGCTTCTATCAAGACACCGGCTGTCATCCTGAGTATTCCACCCCCGAGTGCGACAACATCCGGGACCTCGTCATTCATGATAAAGCCGGTGAGCGGCTTCTGGAAGCCTGCTTGCCTGCGGCCGAAGAACGCTTACGAGAAGAAGGCCTGTCCGGCGAGATCTACATTTTCAAGAACAATACGGACTCCCTCGGGAATACCTACGGCTGTCACGAAAACTTCTTGATGCGCCGCGACGTCGATTTCTGGAAAGTCACGGAGCAGCTCATTCCCTTCTTCGTCACGCGGCAGATTTATAGCGGAGCGGGAAAAGTATTAAAAGTGTCCGGCAAGCCGCAGTACTTCATCTCGCAACGGGCCCAACATATTCACGAGAAGACTTCCTCCTCGACGACCTCCTCGCGCAGCATCATCAATACCAGAGACGAGCCGCATGCCGATGCAGAACGCTACCGGCGGCTCCATATCATCGTCGGGGACTCCAACATGTCGGAGTTCGTGACCTATTTGAAGGTTGGCACGGCGGCGTTGGTCCTGTCGATGATTGAAGAGGGGTACGGAGTCACGGGGATGGAACTCGAGGACCCAGTGAAAGCCATTCGGGAGATTTCTCGCGATCCGACGTTAAAGCGGAAGGTCAAGCTGGACGATGGCCGCCAGCTGACTGGCGTGGAAGTTCAACGGGTCTACCTGGATCGCGCGCAGGAATATCTGGCTCAACAAGAACACGATCCGGCCCTCGACGATGTGTGGAAGAAATGGGCCATGGTCCTCGATAAGCTCGAAGAGGACCCGATGCAGCTGGTGCGAGAAATCGATTGGGTGACCAAGCGGCATCTCATTCAATCCTATATCGACAAGAAAGATTGCGGCTGGGACGACCCGCGCGTCTTCCTGCTCGATCTCCAATATCATGATGTCAAACGGACGCGTGGCCTGTATTATCTGATGGAGTCGAAAGGGCTGATCGAACGGGTGGTGGAGGAGGACGCGGTGCAACGGGCCATGTCGATTCCGCCGCAGAGCACGAGGGCGAAGGTGCGTGGCGATTTCATCCGATTCGCCCGCGCAAAGAATCGTTCCTATACGGTGGATTGGACCTATCTGAAGCTCAATGGCTACTGGGAAGAAACGATCCTCTGTATGGATCCCTTCAGCGCCGTGAATCGGCGCGTGGACGAATTGCTCTCACAGGTGGGGGGGCTACGGCTGTACCGATGATGCTGACCGCGTTCAAACAGGCGCAGTTACGGATTTCACGATTGGACCGAACGCTGATCATGGCGGTCGTGTTGCTGTGCAGCGTTTTCCCCGTCGAGTTATTCCCGAACACGCCGCCTCCCCCGAAGGGCCTCGACGGCCAATACAGCGGCAAGCAGGGGCAGGTGCTGGTGGTGAAGGTGAAGGGCGAAGAGCAGGCGACGGAAGTGAAGGGCAGATTTCTTGAACGGACGATTCCATTTTTTCGGGAGTTTAGGCCAGGAGAGCCGGCCGGCTTTGTCGGGCTGCTCGGGATCGACATGCAGGACGATCCCGGGACCTATGAACTGGCGGTTGAAGTGAGACAGGGCGAACAGGCGAAGCAGCTGAGTTTCAACGTGCTGGTGGCCAAAGAAAAGTTTGCCGTCGAGCATCTGAAGCTGCCTAAAGAGAAGGTCGATTTGGACGAGAAGGCAGTGGCCCGTTGGAAAGCCGAGCAGGAACAAGTGAAGCAGGCGCTCGCGGAGAACTCACGGCTGAAACTCTGGCACAGCAACTTCGTGGAGCCGGTGAACGGCAAACGCACCGGGATTTTCGGCAGCGTGCGCATTATGAACGGTCAGCCGAGGAATCCCCATAATGGTGAAGACATCGGTGCACCGATGGGGGCCGATGTTGTTGCCACGAACGACGGAATCGTCCGCATCACCGTCGATCATATTTTCTCCGGCAGAGGCGTCTTCGTCGATCATGGCCTGGGTTTCTATTCGATGTACTTCCACCTGTCGGAGATCCTGGTCAAAGATGGTGACCTGATCACCGCGGGCCAAATCATCGGCAAAGTCGGGGCGACCGGCCGAGCCACTGGCCCGCATCTCCACTGGGGCGTCAAGCTCAACGGCGCCCGTGTGAATCCCTATTCATTGCTCGATCTGCCGTTCAAGAAGGGTGTAATGGCTCCTACTGCAGTGACAATTCCAACCCCTGAACCCCCGCCAACCCCACAAGCCGTTCCAGTCAGAGAATAGCCTCACAAGATGCTGGAAAAGTCCGCTAGGAAACGCTGAACGTGAGCAATGATCGATGAAATGATGTTCATTCAGCGTTCCGCGTTCATGGTTCAAATCGTCGGTATTCGCTCGCTGAACGGCCTTCGTGCGCATCCTGAGACTATTCAGCCACCGACACCATACGGAATGCGTCAACCGAGTTTTTCCGTATCCTGCTAGAAATCTATCTGCTGCGCGGATCTGTCCCGCAACCAGAGAGACCTGTCCCGCGTCCCGCCCTTCTCGCCCTGTTCTCCATAGCCAGAATTGGGGTTCCTTGCGTGACCATGGCAAAGCAGGTATCCTCTGTCGCCCTTAGGAAATCACCATTGAGAGGCGCTGGGTGCCACGAAACGATCAAGCCGTTCGCCAATTGGTGATTCTGCATAAGCTTGAAGCCTCCCGGCAGGGATTGACACTCGAACAATTGACCCGGGCGCTGGACCCTGGCTCAACCCGCCAGCCGCGCACACTCCGTCGAGACCTTGCCGCCATTGAAGCGACCGGCTGGCCTCTCGTCACAGAGCGTGTCGACGGTCAGGTGCGCTGGAAACTCCTTGAAGGGTTCCGCAACATCCCGGCGCTTCGCCTCTCTCCCACCGAACTCATGGCCTTGACGGTCAGCCGACGCCTCATTGCGCCGTTGGAAGGGACGGAGCTTCACACCTCGCTGCAATCGGCACTGGGCAAAGCTTCAGCGGCATTGACCCCACAGGGATTGGAGCTGGCGCAGCAACTCGAACACACCTTTTCGGTCGGACTCGGCCCGCATAAACGCTATCGGCATCATCGTGAGGTGGTTGAGCGGATTACGCAGGCCATCGTGCACAAGATGCGCATCCAAATGCGGTACGACTCCGCGTCCCGTGGCCGGATGACGCGCCGAGAGGTCGATCCGTACCGACTCTGGTACGCTTCGGGCGGGCTCTATCTCGTCGGCTACTGCCATCTGCGCAACGAGCCGCGCATGTTCGCGGTGGAGCGCATCAAGTCCGTGACGCCGACCGACTTGCCCTACCAGATACCTCTCCATTTCGACTTCGATGCATTTATCGAGGACTCCCTCACCGTCATGCGCGGGCCTCGCATGACCGTAGAGCTGGAATTCGATAAGCCGACAGCCGCCTGGGTCAAAGATCGTATCTGGCATCCCAGTCAGCAGCTCAAACGATTATCGAAAGGGCGCATGCAGATGACGCTTGCCGTAGCGAACAGCCGTGAAGTGGTGGGGTGGGTGCTCAGTTTCGGCAGCGGAGTGAAGGTGGTCGGGCCGGACTCATTGCGCACGGCGGTCAAGCAGGAAGCCAGGAAAATGTTCGAGGCCCTGTGACAGGACCTGTGTAAACGGGTCTGTCTGGTTCGTCTGGTCTATCTGGGTTGGCCCGTTCAACCAACACAACAGACCAAATAGACCAGAGCACCTTCTTTCTGGATTGACCCAGAATGTCACCCGCGATCTGGTCGAGGTATCGAAAGGGAGCGAGTATTGCGGCGAAGTTGCATGTCTCCATAAGGACCTTCGATGTCACAGTCGTCCAGTATCATAGGGACGGTACGATGAATCTGCCGACAAGGAGGCAATCATGAAATACAGCATGCTGCTTGCGACGATGTTGTGTCTGTGGACCACGCCGAGCAATGCCGAGATGGGCTTCGATCAACGATACGAGCGAGACTACAACATCTTCAACCCGGCCATGCAGTATCAACCGGACAACCCGCGCAATCCGGCCAATGCCTACGACCCCAACAGCGCGTTCAATCCCGTCAACCGTTACGATCCGGACAATCCCGAAAACCCGGTCAACAGATACAACCCGAATAATCCGTTCAATCCGGTGAACCAATATCATCCGGACAATCCGCTGAACCCGGCGAACAAGTATAACCCCAACGTGCCCTTTGCGCCGTTGGATGGAGGGAGCGGAAGGCAAAAGACACGGTAACGCATAGCAGTTGATTTATAGGGCGCATCCTCACAATGCAGAATCATTTGATCCCAATGGCTAGGTGATGAACAAAACACTGACAAACCATTGGGCGAAAACTTCCAAGGGCGTTGATGGTCGGTGGCATCCTCTTATTCTCCACATGTTGGATGTGGCTGCCAGTGCGGGAGCCATCCTGGAGCGAGAACCGGAGTCAACGCGCGAGAGGATGGCGGCAATTCTGGGAATGACGTGGGAGGATGCCCGCGCGTGGCTTTTGCTCGTGGTCGCTTGCCATGACTTGGGAAAGGCCTGTCCCGGGTTTCAATGCAAGTGGAAGAATCTGTCCGGCATGGCTGCTGGACGGAGTCCAAATACAGAGATCAACCATGCCTTTGTAAGCCAGATTGCCCTGTCGGAGATTTTACAGAAGAATAGCTGGCCGGAAGAATTGGCGGAACTAGTGGCCGATGCGGTGGGGTGTCATCATGGAGAGAGGGCTTCCCCAAGCATCCTTGATCGTCTGATGGGCGATAGGCGTGCGTTGGGGAAAGACGAATGGACTGAGGCGCGCCGCGGTCTCGTGGAACTACTCCTGGCGGTTCTCAATCCCACCATGACTCCCACGAAGCAGACTCTTACTGGCCCCGATTTCATGTTGCTGTCGGGCCTCACAAGCTTTGCCGACTGGATCGGCTCCAACGAGGATTGGTTTCCTTTTGGAACCGCTGAAGATTGCGATGATCTTCATGATTGGTTTCAAAAGCGCCGCATCAGAGCCAATCAGGCTCTAGATAGCCTTAGGTGGGAACCCAGAACTCCGCTCAGCACGGAGGCAAAGTCTTTCGAGGAAGTGTTTGAATTCGCTCCACGACCCTTACAGCAGGCGGTAGCTGATGCGTTGGCTGATTTGAAGATGCCAGCCATCCTACTGCTGGAAGCTCCCATGGGTGAAGGCAAGACCGAGGCGGCTTTTTTTGCACATTTGGAACTTCAGCGACGTTTTGGGCATCGCGGTTTATACATAGCCTTGCCGACCAAGGCCACGGGCAATGCCATGTTTACGCGAACGCTCGAATTTCTGCGGAGCCAAGGAACAAATCGACCACTCGACTTACAGCTACTGCATGGCGGAGCGTTGTTGAACGATACCTTCCAGGGCCTGAAAGTGTCTGGCATACACGACTCCAAAGCGGGCGGCGAGGTTCGCGCGGGAGAATGGTTTTCCAATAAAAAGCGGGCGCTGCTCTCAGAATATGGCGTCGGCACGATAGATCAGGCTCTGCTGCCCATTCTGCCGGTGCGACACAACTTTGTGCGACTGTGGGGTCTTGCGAATCGAGTGGTGGTCTTCGACGAGATCCACGCCTACGATGCCTACACGGGTACGCTTTTGGTTCACCTACTTCGCTGGCTTTTAGCGTTGGGCTCATCGGTGGTACTTCTTTCCGCGACCCTGTCTCCGTCGATTCGTCGCAAGTTGGCAGGTGTAGTTGGTTCTCACTTGCCGGAACCGGAGAAGCCATACCCACGCCTTTCCATCTTCTGTCCCGGTGAGAAGGTATACCAGAAACATTTCGAGGCCGATCCTGCGCGTCGTCAGACTGTCCGGCTACAAGCAATTTCACCGGACTTGTCTGGTCTGCGCACTGCGTTAGAGGAGCATCTTACCCGTGGCGGAATGGGGTTGGCGCTGGTCAATACGGTGCAGCGTGCGCAGGAGCTGTACCGGCTTTTCCCTGATGGCGAGTCTCTGGAGCGCGAAGGCATGCGTCTTGGCAAGCGGCTCTCCGATGGAACGGAAATTTTTCTCTTTCACGCACGTTTCCCAGCAGACAGGCGACAGAAACGCGAGGAGGAGGCGTTAGAGACCTTTGGAGAAGGGGGTAATCGAACTGGCCGAAAAATCCTCATCGCGACCCAAGTAGTGGAACAAAGTCTGGATCTGGACTTCGATCTGATCGCAACCGACCTCGCGCCTATCGACCTCGTGCTCCAACGCGCGGGGCGCTTGTGGCGACATGCGCGAACGTCCAGGCCTGTTTCCGAACCGATCCTTCTGGTCGCGGGATTAGCCGGAGACGAACCGCCATCATTCGGAAAACCTCTTTGGTGGGGCAAGGTGTACCGGGAAGATGTTCTCTTGCGAACCTGGTGTCTTTTGCAGGCGAAACGGGACTTGAGGCTGCCGGATGAGATCGATACCTTGGTGCAAAGTGTCTACGAAGAACAGACAACAATTCCAGAGTTTCTTGATGAGCGAATGAACAAAGCTGTGCGTGCAGAAGGAGAAGCCATAGCTCAGCGTCAGCAAGCGAACATGGCCATCATGGGGTTGCCTGACGACGCATCTTGGAATGATCCAGCGAAATACGTGCTCTACGACGAGGACGAACCGGGCGTGCATCGAACCCTCATGGCCCAGACCAGACTTGGCGAAGACTCGGTCGTCGCTATTCCATTGTGGTCGGAAGACGGTTTCGGCTCTGAGACGACGCCGGACTTCGTACAGTGCAAAGCGTGGTTTCTGCGAGCTGTGAGTCTTTCGCGCAAGGGGGTAGTCCAGCAACTCCGAAAGTTGGGAGTGCCAGAAGGTTGGAAAGAGTCGTCGCTCCTGCGCAACTGTTTTCCACTGCGGCTGAACGTGGATGGACGGTGGACAGAAGATGCCACCGTGCGACTCGATGAAGACTTGGGATTGGTGTATGAGGCAAAGGAGAGCGAATGAGCCGATTCAGCCTGATTGATGAGAAGTGGATTCCGGTTCGATTCCTCGACGGGACCCGTGGGGAATTGGGTATTCAGGACACTCTAATGCGGGCCAAGGAGATCACGGCTATCGAAGACCCGTCCCCGCTGGTTGTGGCTGGCCTGCACCGATTCTTGCTTGCCGTCCTGTACCGTGCGCTGGAGGGGCCTACTGACATTGACCAAGCCAAGAAGTTGTTCAGGGATGGGCTACCAAATGAGCAGATCACGGCCTATCTGAACAAGTGGCGGGATCGGTTCTGGCTATTTGATGAAGAATATCCGTTCGGACAAATTCCAGGGTTTCACCCAAAAGAATGGAAAGCTTGGTCAAAACTTGCTGCAGAGCATAACGCAGATAATGCAAAGGTTCTATTTGATCACCTGGATGTTGAGAGTCCCGGCCCTATTGCATTTTCCGCTGCTGCACGTTGGCTGCTTGCGGCGCAAACATTTGACCTGGCAGTTGCAAAGAGCGAATTTGTTCAGCCTTTAGACGCACCTTCCGCCAGAGCGGTTTTCTTCATTGTGCTAGGGGCAACTCTTCACGAAACCTTGTGCTTATGTCTCAAGCCGCAGGCCAAGCACATTAGCCAGGGTGATTCGGCGTTATGGGAAAGGAAGCCAGAAGCTGTAGAAGCCCTCAGGCGCGGGCTGCGCAGAACGATTTGTGGATATGCTGATCTGTATACATGGCGTTCTCGCACAATAGCTCTACAGGATGAAGGATGTGGCGCAATTCGGCGCCTAGGATTTGCGTCAGGGGTGAGTAGAACCGATGGCACTACGTTCACTGATCCGATGCTTTCCTATCAGGAAAATCAATCACTGGGACTCGTGCCTCTCAAATTTCGCGAGAATAGAGATTTCTGGCGAGATTTTGATTCGGTCTTGCCAGGAGGGAACAGCAAAACCCCACTAGTGATCGAGAATGCCATCTCACTCTGCCGATCTGAAAAAGATAGATGGCCAATTGGAGTTTATGTGTGTGGACAAAAGACCAAAAGTGGTCAGGCAAAGGTGGATTTCTGGCGCAGCACACTATTTGTATTGCCTCGAGCGTTGTCCAGGGAGGTGGATGTCAGGTCCTCCATTCGGTCGATTCTTGTTGCGACAGAAGAAACTGAAAGTGTATTGCGTTCTGCCCTATGGAACTTCTACCGCTTCATTTTAATTCGTGGCCACAGAGAGAAGAGCACAAGTTTAAGAAAAGAGGAGAGAGCACAGATAAGCACAATGGCTGATGCCGCCGCTCCAACTCATATCTATTGGTCCAATCTTGAGTCCGCCTTTCACCACATCCTGAGCGAATACACTCCCGACTATGACTCTGAAGGCATCCACTCTCAGTGGCTCAAATCAGTACGGGATACTCTGGGAAAAGCATGGGAACAGCATCGCGCCTCAGTCTCCATGGGCGATGCCTGGGCCATCAGAGCGCTGGTAAAAGCCGAAGGGCCTGTACGGGCGAAGCTGAAAGAACTCGACGAGGAAATCCTCAAACTCACACCGGCGATGGAGGGGACATGAGTGGATTCATTGAGTGGCTGGAAGGCCTCAACAAGAAAGATACCAAGGTCAGGGCGGTGTTGCGACGTAGCCTGGCGTTTGATCCGGGAGCCTTCGTACCTGCTTATCCCTATGTCGAGCCGTTCTTGAAGGGTGAGAATAATTCCTGGCGGAGGGAAATGCTTTACCTCGTAGCTGGTCTTTGGGCAGCCCACTGGCGGGAAGGCGGTCTCGGTACCCCGATGACTATTGGAAAGGCATGTGCGGCTCATTGGGCGGCAACTGGCTCCACCAGCACCGAACGCCGGTTCATCACGTTGCTTGATTCCGATAATGATCAATTGCCTCACCATCTGCGTCAGATGGTTGCTCTGCTCAAAGATCAGCCCATAGACTTCGAGGCCCTTCTGACAGGTCTTGTGTATTGGAATGACGATAGAAAGCGCACTCAGAACGCGTGGGCGCAAGATTTTTACCGAAACATACAAGATGACATGGAAACAGAACCCACTATCCAAGAGGAGAAAACCGCATGAAGACCTTGATCGAGATCCATGCCCTGCAACATTTCGCCCCCTCGAATCTGAATCGCGACGACACTGGTGCTCCCAAGGATGCTTGGTTCGGCGGTACCCGCCGTGCGCGGGTTTCTAGCCAGTGCCTCAAGCGGGCAGTGCGCAGCTATTTCGGTGAAAAGAAAAGCGAGGGGTTTTTTAGTCCCGATGAACTCGCGGTGCGAACCAAGCGGGTGTATCAGGCCATTGCCGATCTGCTGGGTGATAAGCGCGCAAAGGACGAAACGTTGGCCAAGGCGGAAATCGCCTTGTCATACGTCAAACTCAAAGCTACTGAAGGGGGAAAGACTCAATACCTGCTCTTTCTTGGTCAGAAAGAAATAACAGCTTTGGCCGACGCGATTCATCAGTTTTGGGATCAGATTGTTCCTGAGGCGATAGAAGCTGGTGGAAAGACCAAAGGGAAAGGGAAAAAGGCGGCTGCTGGCAGTGCGCCGAAGGAAGTTCATGACCGCATAGACTCCATCTTCAACGGCGGTAAAGCCGTGGATGTGGCGCTTTTTGGGCGCATGCTGGCGGATATGCCTGAAAAGAATCAGCACGCCGCATGTCAGGTTGCCCACGCGATTTCGACCCATGCGGTCGAACGGGAGTTCGATTTCTATACGGCTGTGGACGATCTGAAACCAGAAGACACGGCTGGCGCTGACATGATGGGAACGGTGGAATTCAATTCGGCCTGCTTTTATCGCTATGCGGTGGTTGATTGGGAAAAATTAAAAGACAATCTTCAAGGCGACGCAGAACTTTCGGAAAGAGGATTGAAGGCATTTCTTGAAGGCTTTGTGATCGCAGAGCCAACCGGCAAACAAAACACCTTTGCGGCGCATAATCCGTCGGAGTTTGTGGCTGTGTCGGTGCGTCGCAACACTGCGCCGCGCAACCTTGCCAACGCCTTTGAAACGGCTCTTCGTGTGGGCAAGGATGAATCGTTTACCAAGAAGTCTGCGGAGAGACTTGTCGAGAAAGCAAAAAAACTGAACGCTGTGTACGGTGGTGACGGACAAACCTTTGTGTTGAACCTCACGGAGACCAAACTTGATGGATTCGGAACATCGGTTAGCACGTTGAAGGAACTGCTGGAGAAAAGTCTCCATGCTGTGAAGGAGTAAATCATGTCCACCCTGTTGCTACGATTCATAGGCCCCATGCAATCGTGGGGGACGACCAGTCGCTTCGATCAGCGCGATACAGGGAAGGAACCCAGCAAGTCAGGTGTTGTGGGCCTGCTTGCCGCTGCAATGGGAATCGATCGCGAGAATTGGGATGATCTGGAACCGTTGACGCAACTTTCCATGGGTGTCCGTCATGACCGGCCGGGAGTTCCAAAGCGTGATTACCAGACTGCGCAGCACATCATTTCTGCTGATAGGTCGAAGATCCACGATACGGCTGTGACTACGCGAGACTATCTGGCCGACGCAGCCTTCCTGGTTGGGTTAGTAGGCGAAGACCGTACGTTTTTGGAACGAATACATGCTGCACTGCGCGATCCCGTCTGGCCTCTAGCTCTGGGCAGAAAATCCTATGTACCCTCCGAGTCGATCTGGATGGAGAACGCTGTGCAGGATGTACCGTTGCGCGAGACTTTGGCGCGGTGCCCGTGGATCGCTACGCTGCGGAAATGGGAGGAACTGCCTGAGAAGTTATTGGTCTCTTTCGAGTCCGAGGACGGTTCGGGCGTACTCAAAATGGACCAACCGCTGTCATCGTTTGCCGAACGGCGCTTCGGCGCGCGGTTTGTACACTCTGAATGGATTCCTTTCCCTCAGGGGGTGACGCATGTTTCTGCATAGAATCCATCTCGACCCACGCTGTCGTGAGGCCCGGCGCGATCTGGCAGACCCGTATCAACTCCATGCCACGCTGTGTCGCGCATTTAGCCCTCCGGATCGTAAATGCCCGGAAGGAGAAATTCTGTGGCGGCTTGAGCCGGAGACCGGTTCCGATGGATGTCCACGGGTTCTCGTTCAGAGTCGGACGATCCCAGACTGGGAGGGCATAGGTGTAAAAGGATGGCTAGCGAAGACCGATCCTTCTGTTGATGTGAAGAGTCGTTTGAAACTCAATGCACTCGCAATCGGCCAGCGCTTTCGTTTTAGATTGCGAGCCAATCCTTGCGTCACTCGTGCTGGCAAGCGGTTGGGCTTGCTGCGACTAGAGGAACAAGAACAGTGGATTACGCGAAAAGGCCACTTGCACGGGTTTGCACTTCCACTACTGTCCTCCTTCGATCTTTCAGAAGTGGGGCCAGATCGGATTGATGTACGGGTTTATCAAGAACAGATGCTCAGTGGCACACAGCAGCACGGCAACGCGATCCGTGTCTTTTCGGTTTTGTACGATGGTGTCATAACAGTGACCGACGCGGACGCATTTGTGAAGGTACTGCATACGGGTATCGGGCATGGCAAAGCCTTAGGGCTTGGGCTCCTCTCCGTGTCACCGATAGCATGACGTGAAAAGGATTGGAGTCTTTGCATGGCTGACATTCTGCCCCCGCTCAAACCCATTGCCATCAAAGAACGTCTGTCTGTGCTCTATATTGAGTATGGTCAACTCGATGTCCTCGACGGGGCCTTTGTGGTGGTGGATAAAAACGGTGTACGGACGCATATCCCTGTTGGGGGTGTCGTGTGTTTGATGCTGGAGCCTGGTACGCGAGTATCTCACGCAGCCTGCGCCCTGGCGGCTCGTGCAGGTACGTTGCTGGTATGGATAGGCGAAGCCGGTGTTCGACTCTACTCGGCTGGCCAACCAGGAGGCGCCCGCGCAGATCGCCTTCTCTACCAAGCCAAGCTGGCGCTCGATGATGAACTGCGCTTGAAAGTGGTCCGGAAAATGTACGCGCTCCGGTTTGGCGAGGAGCCGCCCCAGCGCCGCTCTGTGGATCAGTTGCGCGGCATTGAAGGCGCACGGGTGCGTGAGACCTACAAACGCCTCGCGGCCCAATGCGGTGTGGAATGGAAAGCTCGTAACTATGACACCAGTGAATGGGACAAGAGTGACTTGCCGAACCGCTGCCTATCTGCCGCCACATCCTGCTTATATGGCGTCACCGAGGCCGCTGTCCTGGCCGCTGGGTATGCGCCTGCCATCGGCTTCATCCATACCGGTAAGCCGCTCTCCTTCGTCTATGACGTGGCCGATGTCTACAAGTTTGAAACTGTCGTACCATTAGCCTTTCGCATTGCAGCCAAGAATCCGGCGAATGCGGAACAACAAGTTCGCCTGGCCTGCCGCGACAGTTTCCGTGAAACGAAGCTGCTAGAGCGCATCATTCCTGGCATCGAAGAGATGCTGGCGGCGGGAGAAATTCAACCGCCAAAGCCGTTCGAGGAGCAAGTTCTTCCGGCCATCCCCAATGAGGAGAAGATCGGCGATGCTGGTCATCGTGCTTGAAAACGCGCCGCCTCGACTACGCGGGCGGCTTGCCATCTGGCTATTGGAAATTCGTGCTGGTGTGTATGTCGGGAATTATTCAGTCAAAGTGCGGGATCATATTTGGGAGCATGTGAAGGCTGGTCTTGGGGAAGGGAATGCCGTGATGGCATGGCGCACCAATAACGAAGCTGGCTTCGACTTCGTCACGTTGGGAACCAACCGCCGAATTCCCGTAGAAATAGACGGCGCAAAACTCGTCAGCTTTCTTCCAGAGTACGACGAAGATGCTTCAAACCCACAACCTTCATGATGCGTGCCAGGCTCAGAGAAATTCGGTGGATTTTAAGGGCGATGGATTTGCTTGGTAAAACAATTGGCTAGAAGAAGTGTGTTCCCCACGCGAGTGGGGATGAACCGTGATATCGTGGTTGCAGGATCGAATGGACGCCGTGTTCCCCACGCGAGTGGGGATGAACCGCTGTGCCCGGACGTGGATCGGTTGGCTATTCTGTGTTCCCCACGCGAGTGGGGATGAACCGTCTAATTCCGAACTGAGGTGACCAATGTGGACGTGTTCCCCACGCGAGTGGGGATGAACCGACATCCATCGCGGGCACAGTGCGGATCTCGGAGTGTTCCCCACGCGAGTGGGGATGAACCGCATACCCTTTCGGGAAACTCGACGGGGCTCGTGTGTTCCCCACGCGAGTGGGGATGAACCGCCTTGGCAAGGTTGAATTAGGCATCGTGCATTGTGTTCCCCACGCGAGTGGGGATGAACCGCGCAGTGCGGCTGTGCATTGACGAGAAGATTAGTGTTCCCCACGCGAGTGGGGATGAACCGTTCGATTAGCTGAACCGCACGAATGTTGGATAGTGTTCCCCACGCGAGTGGGGATGAACCGATTTTCCGTCTGTCAACAATGCGGCCTGGATCGTGTTCCCCACGCGAGTGGGGATGAACCGCACCACGTCGATATCAAAATTCTCCCCACTGAGTGTTCCCCACGCGAGTGGGGATGAACCGGGTCGTTGGTCAAAATTTTCTGCTCGAAAAAAGTGTTCCCCACGCGAGTGGGGATGAACCGACAGCGGAGCACATGTGATGAATCGGTGTACTGTGTTCCCCACGCGAGTGGGGATGAACCGCGGGTAGAGGGGTAGCCTCTTTTTCATGTGGAGTGTTCCCCACGCGAGTGGGGATGAACCGTCATTGCACCCCACTGCAATCGTGTTATGGTGGTGTTCCCCACGCGAGTGGGGATGAACCGTCGTGACATTCTACGCCTGTGTTAATCGACTCGTGTTCCCCACGCGAGTGGGGATGAACCGGTGATGTAGATTCTCGTTTTCGGGGGGTAAACGTGTTCCCCACGCGAGTGGGGATGAACCGGGATTTATGGTCAAATTGTTAATACTATAGCAGTGTTCCCCACGCGAGTGGGGATGAACCGGTCGCGGAATATGCAGAACGGATGCAAGCAGGGTGTTCCCCACGCGAGTGGGGATGAACCGCGTTTTAGGATGGTCAAGGAAATCTAGGTCTAGTGTTCCCCACGCGAGTGGGGATGAACCGAATGCCCCAAGTCGCCCAACCCTGTCAATGTTGTGTTCCCCACGCGAGTGGGGATGAACCGTAGGTACATCCGTGCTCGATGGCCTTTCCTCTGTGTTCCCCACGCGAGTGGGGATGAACCGACCTTTCCTTCACATGAGGATCGTGCCAGGTGGTGTTCCCCACGCGAGTGGGGATGAACCGACGGCTTGGAGTTGCAAGTGATGGATGTGAACGTGTTCCCCACGCGAGTGGGGATGAACCGGAACTGCGCATGAGCCTGACTGAACTCGACGAGTGTTCCCCACGCGAGTGGGGATGAACCGCTGGAGCACGCCACCGCCCGGCTGCTCTCGCTGTGTTCCCCACGCGAGTGGGGATGAACCGTTTTTGATCGAGTTCCCCTTGACCACGCGGGTGTGTTCCCCACGCGAGTGGGGATGAACCGGCCGTGGGTGCGGATGGATTCTGCCAGGCTCTGTGTTCCCCACGCGAGTGGGGATGAACCGGTACACCGGACCCCTCCCTCTCGGATTGGAACGTGTTCCCCACGCGAGTGGGGATGAACCGTCTATTTCCAAACTGAGGTGTTCAATGTGGACGTGTTCCCCACGCGAGTGGGGATGAACCGTTCTCATTGAACGGAGTCGTTCCGGTGCCGATGTGTTCCCCACGCGAGTGGGGATGAACCGGCGATTATCCGACATGGGCATACCGGGCAAGCGTGTTCCCCACGCGAGTGGGGATGAACCGGAATCGCGTGACGTGAAATCGTGGTAGTCTCCGTGTTCCCCACGCGAGTGGGGATGAACCGGCGGCGGTGGTGGTCTGGGATGTCGTGCGCGGGTGTTCCCCACGCGAGTGGGGATGAACCGCTGTTCTGGGAATGGAACAGGCAGGAGCCAGAGTGTTCCCCACGCGAGTGGGGATGAACCGCCGACCCTTTCGGGCAATTCAACGGGGCTAGTGTGTTCCCCACGCGAGTGGGGATGAACCGCCCGATCATCTGAGAGGAAGTCGGAATACCAGGTGTTCCCCACGCGAGTGGGGATGAACCGCCATGCCGAGGCGTTTGCCATGATGGCCAGCTGTGTTCCCCACGCGAGTGGGGATGAACCGTAGGGGATACGGGAGAGTTTTCCATTGCTCGAGTGTTCCCCACGCGAGTGGGGATGAACCGGCGATGAGTACGTGGGAGAATCGGAAGCTGGCGTGTTCCCCACGCGAGTGGGGATGAACCGCATGATCGGGTCACGACGATGGGCGCAACTGGGTGTTCCCCACGCGAGTGGGGATGAACCGTGATAGAACGACTCGCTCGCCTCGGCATTGCCGTGTTCCCCACGCGAGTGGGGATGAACCGGATTGGAGCAGCCCATGACGAAAGCACAGGCCGTGTTCCCCACGCGAGTGGGGATGAACTAGGTCTGGGCAACCGCTTGCCGGGAGACATCGTAGCGCCCGTCCTTCGGGACGGGCGAGGATTGAAACCGGCTCACGCGGGGAGGATCTCTGGGGTCGTTGCTTGACGTGACACCATGTTGTCGGAGTCTTGCGTGATCGATGTGACGCGATGGTTGCAACTGCAGGCGATCGCCGAGTCGTCCGTTGGAGGGGGGTGTGGAGAAGGGAGCGCTCAGCGGTTTTGATGCGAGCTTAGTAGGTGAAGGCGCTTTTTCCGATCAGAAGGAGGCCAGAGGCAAGGAGGAATCCAGCGAGGATCGTTCTATAGCGGTCTCGATCGAGTTTGGAGTACAGGGTATGTTCGACGACGGCAAATGCCCCCAGTCCGACTAAGGCCAGGGGGATAGTCTGTGTCGATGCCTGAGTGATCGGGTGAGAGGAGTTCAGCAGTAACAGCAGCTGGATGAATACAAATGTTCCATAGGTCGCTGCCGTTGTGGCCCGTGCGGTGTGTTTGTCGTAGGGTTTGGTCTGAATCAGCGCGCTCAGCAACGAGCCTCCGAGACTGGTCAGCCCTTGCACGGCTCCCATGAGCGCGCAATAGACGCCTTCGTGTCGCATGAGGTGTGTCAGGATAGTATTGGTACGAGACGAGATGTGTTGCAATGCGACGAGAATGAGGAGCACCCCGATGATAGGGCCGATAGCAAGATCGATGTGGGTAATAACGAGTGAGCAGGCAATCACCCACGGAAGACTCACAAGTAGGCTGAATCGATAGAACCTCCAATCGACGTGTGCGTAATACAAGACGACCTGGAGGAGATTAATCGCAAGCGCGATGGGCAGCAGCCATTCGAGGATCGTCAGGTAGTCATATCCTAACAAAAGAAGAATGGGCGTGCCGAATAGGAGGAGTCCTACGCCGAATAACGCATGAATTGCAGCAGTTCCAGCGACAATGAAGAAAACCGTGAGTGCCATAAAATCCGGGGAGGGCTCTTGGAGTGGATGGTGTGATCGGCTTGTACCAAATCTGGTCGTAATGCGCAATGGCGGGGAGCGAGTCTTGCGGGATGTGTGCAGTTGCCGGATCGATGTCGTCGCGTAGGCGAGCCCGGTGTGAACGGCTGTTCGAGCGAAGCTTGGCGCAAACCAAGTTGCGTAGCCGAGCAGGCCGGCGCTACTTGCCGGCTTCCATCATTCCATTCAGCAGATTCGGCAGGTTCTCGGCGTTGGGATGGTTCTTCATGGCCTGACCGATGTCGTCGAGCAGGGGACCGGCTTCGGGGTTGAGGCCTCTGATCTTTTGATCCAGATTGCCCGACATCAATTCCTCGTGCATCTGTGCGTCGGTCAGCTTTCCGTCTTTCACATTCTGTTGCAGGATCTTTCCTAACGCCTCAACCTTCTTCATCGTGTCAGGCGGCAGTTCCCCTAGCAGCTTCAGGATGCCGGCTTGGTTCTGTCCGCTAAGTGGCATTTGCGCGTGAGCGCTATCGATCACGAGACAGAGTCCCAGGAATAGGAGTCTGAAGAATACCTGCATGATGGTCCTCCGCGCAGATGGTGGTCGTCATGGATACCGCTGTCGTCAGTATTGCAGTGCAGCCGCAGGCTGTCAGCTTTCTCTTCAAATCCATCTAGGGCTGTGCCGGAGGCTGAGCGCATGTTGCCGTGCAGCGGGAAGGCGCGAGCTGGGTGGCGATGGCGTACTCGGTCGGTCTCCACGCATCCTCCGACCTGTCGCATACGTCGCTTACAGCATGCTGCGCGTGGGCCGTTTAGAGCCGCCGCTCATAGGTTTGGTGGTTGCCAATCCAGAACCACGTGATGGTGTCTTCGTCCACAATTCCCAGCGCACGATAGCCGAGTGTGATGCGGACCGACCATACGCGGTCGTCGTGGTTCACGCACTTAAAGTGGAGGGAGGGGTGAGCGGGGGATTGTTTCCAGAGGAAGAAGGCCTTTCGCGCGGCCTGTCGAATGTGATCGGGAAGGCGATAGTACGCTTCCCAAAAACTGGGTAGCGTGAGGGAGGTCAAAGCTTGTTGAAATCCATCGGAGCAGCCTTTCCTGCTAGGACTTCTGCTCGGGCATTACGAGCCGCTGCGGCGAGCATATTCTGGCTTCCCTGAAATAATGTATCCCATTGTGCATCATCGTTCGATTCGGCGACAAGTTGACGCAGGGCTTCGAGTACCTGCATCTGCGCCTCTTCCGGCAAGCGTTCAAGCAACTTCATGGCTGTCTCTGTGGTCTGACTCATGAGGAACCTCACTTGTCTCAGTACTGTAGCAGAGGTTCGTTTAAACTTCCAGGCGCGTGCGAATCTTCAGGAGGGGATTGGTTCCTTCTTCCTCAGAACAGGGCATGGATGTCTGGTTTTTCAGGTCAGTGCTTCGCATTTTCGTTTGCGTTCTCAAAGGCTGTGTCGTCGGCTGAGCGCACGTTGCCGAAGGAGCGGGTTGCCCACCGAGGCTTGGCCGAGAAGGAAAGCTGGAACTGACTGAAGCCTGCGATTGTCAGATCGCAGCGGAAGGAATTCCAGAAGGGTTCCACTCGGCCGAGCCCGGAAGGGCTGCTCCGAGAGGCACGAAAGCGAAGCCCTCCGGCCCAGCCCGCCTTCCGATTCGTCATTCTATTCGAGACTCGACGGGGTCTTGTTCAGCACCGTCGCCGTGGCGCGGGAGAGGGCTTCATCGTGGTCATGGTCGAGGGTATAGACGCGGAATTGGACCAGGCGTGTGGGCAGTAGGTCGAGGAACTCTTCTAGTGGGTCGGTCGAGACGCCTTTGGTGCCGGGGTCATACACATAGAGGGGATTGCCGCGCCGGTCTTTGGGGTCTGGCCTTGGGTCGAGCGGCGCCATGTCGACGCGGAACTCCACTTTTTTGAGCTTTGCCGGTAATTCTTTTTTGATCTGTTCTTCGAAGTGCGCGTGGCTGGGAAAGTCCATGCCTCGCTCCTGGCCCTTTTCTTTGAGCACGGTGCTATAGGCCATTTTCCATTTCACGTCGCGGACGAGAATCCGCTGCCATTCCGCGCCCAGGCGCCGTTCGGTCGCATGGCGTGAGGTCTTCCATCCCCGTACCTGTTCCAGTAGAGACCAGTCGGTCAGCATCAGGTACTCCTCCATCTTCTTGCGGGGGTCGTGGGGGAAGAGGAGTTTCATGGTGTCGCCGAAAATGTCACGGAGGTGGATGTCGATGGCGCGTGTGGTCCGGTGATAGTAGACGTTGGAATAGAGATACATCCGGGTGTTGAGGAACATCTGCAGGGCCGGAAGGCCGGTCTTATGGATCGTGAATCCCTTGTCCGTGATGATCGTGTAGTGAATGAGTCTGGAGAGATCGACCGGGCCGACTGCGACCCCGCACATATAGGAGTCGCGCAGGACATAGTCGAGGTTGTCTGCGGTATAGCTGCCGGAAATGACCGGTTGCAGCATGTTGAGCCATCGGGGAATGCGGGAGTTGTCTTTGCCCTTTTCCTTGAGGATCACATGGGCGATCTGGTCGGGGTTGAGTTCCTCGCCTTTGGTGAAGGGGCCGGACGGGCTGCGCCTGATCTTGCGGATGATCGGGCCCAGATGGTCGCGGATGATGATCTGCCCGAGTTTTTCATGACTGGCGCCGAAGGCGTGCAAATAGTTGTCGTCGAAGAAATGGCAGAAGGGCCCATGGCCGATGTCATGCGCGAGCGCCGTGACGCGGAGAAATTCCTCGACATAGTTCGCTGAGGGGACGTCTTTGACCGCTTTCTTGAGAAACGGATAGAGATGCCGTGCGAAGCGGCCTGCCACATGCATGGTGCCGAGCGAATGGACGAAGCGGGTATGTTCCGCAGAGGGGTAGACCCAACGGGCGCTTTGAAGCTGATAGATATAGCGCAGGCGCTGGACCCAGGGGGAATCGATCAGATCCTTTTCCGTCCGTTCGTGCGGGTCCGGAGTGGAGAATGGCACGGTGAAGGAGACGTATTGGTGGATGGGATCGGCGATCAGTGCCGACCCATCATAGGGAGCATTGGAGTGATGACCGGATTCAGTCATGCAATCGATCTTAGCCTACATCTTGCGGAGGCAGCAATGGCTCTGTTTGGTTCAGTGGGTGTGACTGCCGATGTTTGGCCAGGAAATAGTAGGCGAGGGGGTAGGCGAGGATCGCACCGAGGAGGCTCAAGACTAATCCGCCGAGAAAGAAGGGGACGGCGTAGGGCATGACCTGTTCATAGATTGCCGTGAAACTCAGATCGTGCCAGTCGAAGGACGGGCCGTCCGAACGGCCGAGCAAGAGTGCGCCGACCCAGTAGGTGGCGCCAAGGATCGGGACGATGGTCCAGGGGTTGTTGATGAAGGCGCCTATCATGAGGGCGAGAAAGTTCAAGCCTAAGGCCCAGGTGCAGAAGAGCACCATGAGGGTGTGCAAGCCATAGGTCGGGGAAAAGGCAATGAAGACGCCAATGGCAAAGGCCATGGCCGTTCGCTGCGGCGATTCCCGCAGATGGAGGACCTGTTTCAGCAGCGATCGAAATGATGGGAGCCTGGCCATAGGTATGGTTGCGAGGGCCGGTTACCTGAAATGTTCGTAACTGGTGATCGGCAACGGGCGCTTCTTTCCATCGGGGCCAACGGCTTGGACTCCATGTCGAGCCGGGCGAATGGCGCCGATGCAGGTGATGCGAAATCGATGGGTCTTAGCAGCCTGTTCAGCCTGCGCCTGGTGACGCGGCGAGAGGGTAAAGAGCAACTCATAATCTTCGCCTCCGGTCAGTGCCAGCGCCACCGGGTCGAGTGTTCGAGCTGCCGCATAGGCGCGGCAGGCGGGCGAGACGGGAAGCGCGCCAAGATCGAGTTCCGCGCCGACATGGCTTTCTTCACAGATATGGCGGAGATCGCCGGACAGGCCGTCTGATATGTCGATGGCTGAGGTGGCGAGGCGATGGGAGCTGAGCCATTGGCCTTCTGCGATGCGGGCCGTCGGACGCAGGTGCCGTCCGATCAGGAACTGTCGGTGCCTGGGCGAGAGTGCTGCGGTACCAGGACGTTGTTTCTTGCGGGGCGGCAGTTCGTTCAGCAGCATGAGGCCGGCCAAAGAATCGCCGATCGTCCCGGTGACGTAGAGCAGATCTCCAATGCCTGCACCGTTCCGGAACAGTGCCTTGCGAGGAGGAACCATGCCGACCAGCGTCACGCTGATAAACCATCCGCCGTCGGAGGCCGAGGTGTCGCCACCGATGAGTTCTACGTGATGTAGGCGGCAGGCGGCCATCATGCCCCGGTAGAGCTGCTGAACCTGGTCGCTGGTGCCGGTGCGGGGAATGGCCAAGGCGACGAGTATATATTGGGGCGTGGCTCCCATCGCGGCGATGTCGCTGAGGTTGGCTGCTGCCGCGCGAAACCCAATATCAGCCATCGTGGCGGTTCGGAGATCGAAGTGGATGCCTTCTGCGAGCAGGTCGGTGGTCAGTACGCTCCACCGTCCGGCTCCTGAGGTCACCACGGCGGCATCGTCGCCGATCCCTCGAATGACCGAGAGACTCTTGCGACCATGCCGTTGTTGGAGCGTTCGAATGAGATCGAATTCGCGGATCGGGGAGCGGGCCTTCGTGCCGACCTTCGAGGCCATACTAGCCTGCATTATTTATGACAGTTCGTTGCGAAATCACGGAGTCGCGTTGCGAGACGGGCATGCGGAGCGGTTTAGCCACGAGGCGTACGTGAATAGTACGTTGAGTGGCTAAGCCGCGAGCCTGCCCGCCGAAGGCTTGTCGGAGCAGCGAATCCGCGATTGCAGCAGAAGTGCTCATGAATAATGCAGGCTAGTGCAATTGTCGTGGTCGCGTGGTCGTGGTGGCTGCATGCACCGGCAGCGAGCGAGCCGTTCGCCCGGTCTTTGCGCGGCCGGCTGATTTTTTCTGTTGTGGCTGCGGTGTCTGGGGTTTGCCCGTTGGGCGCGCGGGTTTCGGGCCCCGCCGGAGCGCGACTTTCATCACATCGTCCATCGTGTCGGCAAAGACGAGTTGGATGCCCTTCAAAATATGCTTGGGAATCTCGTCGAGATCCTTCTTATTGCGTTTTGGAAGAATCACGGTGGTCAGTTTGGCTCGTTTGGCCGCCAACAGCTTTTCCTTCAATCCGCCGATGGGGAGCACTCGCCCGCGGAGTGTGATTTCGCCGGTCATGGCCAGATCACGGCGTACCGGGATTTGCGACAAGGTCGAAGCAATGGCGATGGCCATGGTGATGCCCGCGGACGGTCCGTCCTTGGGGATCGCTCCAGCCGGCACATGGATATGGAGATCCTGCGTGGTGAAGACGTCCGGGTCGATGCCGAGCGTGCGCTCGCGCGATCGGACATAGCTCAAGGCGGCCTGTGCGGACTCTTTCATCACATCGCCCAGCTGGCCGGTAAGGGTCAGTTGCCCCTTGCCCTTCATGGCGGTGGCTTCGATGTAGAGCACATCGCCGCCGGACTCCGTCCAGGCTAACCCGGTGGCCACGCCGATCTCGTCTACCTTCAATTCTTCTTCGGGCACGAACTTGGGGACGCCGAGATACTTATGCAGGTTGGCGGGATTCACGGGGAACCCGACGCCTTTCCCTTCCGCTACTTTCTTGGCCACCTTGCGCATGACGTTGGCGATTTCCCGCTCAAGATTCCGGACGCCGGCTTCACGCGTATAGTTGGCGATGATCTGACGCACCGCCGGCTCGGCGATGCGGACATGTTTTTCGGTGATGCCATGTTCGTTGAGCTGCCGGGGGATCAGGTATTTCTGGGCGATGCCCAACTTTTCT
The DNA here is from genome assembly GCA_030645475.1 of Nitrospirota bacterium. Lineage (NCBI taxonomy): Bacteria > Pseudomonadati > Nitrospirota > Nitrospirota bacterium. Next base: position 113,187 of record JAUSMA010000071.1, on the reverse strand, counting down.
TCTTCGGTATAGCCGGGGATGCCGATGACTTCCATCCGGTCGCGTAAGGCCGGCAAGATCGGATCGATCAGGTTGGCGGTCGCAATGAACAGCACGTCGGTCAGGTCGAAGGGCACACCCAGGTAATGGTCCGTGAACGAGTTGTTCTGTTCGGGGTCGAGCACTTCGAGTAAGGCGGCGGAAGGATCGCCGCGGAAATCCATGCCGACCTTGTCCACTTCGTCCAGCATAAAGACAGGATTATTGGTGCCGGCCTGTTTCATGCCTTGAATGATGCGGCCGGGGAGCGCGCCGACATAGGTGCGTCGATGGCCGCGGATTTCAGCTTCATCGCGGACTCCGCCGAGACTGATGCGGACAAACTCACGGCCGAGCGCGCGGGCGATCGACTTCCCGAGTGAGGTTTTTCCGACGCCTGGTGGCCCGACGAAGCAGAGGATCGGACCCTTCATTTTGTCTTTGAGCTTCCGTACGGCGAGATACTCAAGGATCCGCTCTTTGACTTTTTCCAGATCGTAGTGATCTTCGTTGAGCACTTTGGAGGCAGCTTTGAGGTCGAGGTTGTCTTTCGATCGCTTGGACCAGGGCAGTTCCACGATCCATTCGATGTAGGTCCTGACGGTCGCAGACTCGGCGGTATCCGGATGCATTTTCTCAAGGCGTTTGAGCTGTTTTTCGGTTTCTTTCAGCACCTTTTCAGGCATCTTGAGTTCTGCGATCCGCTTGCGAAACTCGGTGATTTCTTCCGCACGCTCGTCGAGCTCGCCGAGCTCTTTTTGAATGGCTTTGAGTTGCTCGCGCAAGAAGTATTCGCGTTGAGTCTTGTCCATCTCCCCCTTGGCCTGCGCTTGAATCTTTTGCTGCATGGAGAGGACTTCGATTTCCTTGCCGAGGATGTCGCTGACGTGCCGGAGGCGCTTGATCGGGTCGATGACCTCCAGGACGGCCTGAGTGACCTCGACCTTGAGTCCAAGATTCGACGCCACCATATCGGCGAGGCGGCCGGGGTCTTCGAGGTTTTCAATGACGACCATCACATCCGGGATCAGAATCTTCCCGAGGCTCACGATTCGTTCGATCTGCTCTTTCACCGTCCGCATGACGGCTTCGGTTTCAAGGGCCGCACCGGCCGATTTGTGTTCGGTGAGCTTGTCGATACGGACGGAGTAGTAGGGCTCGGTCTGAATATAGCCGGTAATCCTGGCTTTCGAGACCCCCTGCACGAGCACCTTGATGCGCTCATCGGGAAGTTTCAGCATCCGCATGATGATGCCGACCGTGCCGATGGTATGGATATCGTCCGCCGTCGGATTTTCGACGTCCAGGGCCTTTTGCGTGGCGAGGAAGATCATCCGATTGCCGGCTAAGGCGGCTTCAATCGCTTTGATCGACATGTCACGTCCGACGAACAAGGGGAGGACCATGTAGGGGAAGACGACGATGTCCCGGACCGGCAACAGCGGAAGGTGGTCGGGAATTTCGGTGTTTTGGGGTGGCTGCAAGTCTTGTTCGATGGAGTCGTTCATCGGTATGGTCCCAGTGTTATGCGCAGTCGTCAATGACAGGTGATGCGGTGCCTTGGTTGCGTGCCGCGGCTAGGCTTTTCGTGAGCGTGTCGTGCTGCGCCCTCCGGAGGACCGCATACGATTCTGCAGGTATTCCTCGAAGTCCGGTCCCAGGGAGGGGTTCTTGAGCGCGAACTCGACGGTCGCGATGAGAAACCCCAACTTGTCACCGGCGTCGTATCGCTGGCCTTGTATCTCCAGCGCAAACATCGGAGATTTCTTCGCCAGTTCCCGGAGGGCGTCGGTCAATTGGATCTCGCCATTTTTCCCCGGCTGGGTCTTTCGGAGAATGGAGAAAATCTCCGGCGGCAGGACGTAGCGACCGATGACCGCGAGATTGGAGGGCGCTTCGGACGGCGACGGTTTTTCGATCAGGCCTTCGACTCGATGCAAACCTGCTGAGACCCGTCGAGGCGTGACGATTCCATAGCGGTTGACCTCTTGGTGGGGGACTTCCTGCACCCCGAGGATTGCCCCGTGGCGTTTTTTGTAGGCATGAATGAGTTGTGCGAGGCCTGGCATCGGGGCATCGATGATTTCGTCGCCCAAAATGACGGCAAAGGGCTCGTCCCCGATCAGCCGTTGGGCGCAGAGGACGGCATGGCCCAGCCCCAGCGCTTCCGATTGACGGACGTAACAAAAGTTGGCGAGCGTGGAGATGTGCCGCATCTGGCTCAAGAGCTGCGCTTTGCCGCTGCCCTTGAGATTTTCTTCCAGTTCGACGGAGCGGTCGAAGTGATCTTCGATCGCGCGTTTGCCCCGTCCGGTGATGATGATAATGTCTTCGATCCCTGAGGCGACCGCTTCTTCCACCGCATATTGAATCAGCGGCTTGTCGACGAGCGGTAACATTTCTTTGGGAGAGGCTTTCGTCGCAGGCAGGAAGCGAGTGCCAAGGCCTGCGGCTGGAATCACGGCTTTGCGGACTTCGAAGCGTGACATGCGCCGATACTATGTGATGGGGTAGGCGATGTCAAGGAATGGAGCGCAGAGGCCATGCGCACGCGAGACGGGCGAGACCTGTGTGAATGGCTCGATAGGACGTTCAGCGTTCTGGGAACCTAGCAGCGTCATCCCTCTTGCCCGTCTCGTGAGTCGTGTTACTCCTGTGTGCGCTCGCCATTTGCGCGAATAATGTGGGCGGTTAGCTTTACATTCAAATACTTGCTCAATATAATCCGAGAGTTTTGCACGCATGTTGCCGTAGGTGACGCCTGTGCGCTCAGCGCGTCGGTCTCTCACGTCCGCAATCTCCTCTGCGCCCTCAGCATCTGCTCCCGATAGGTCCGGAGTATGGTGGGGTCATAGGTGTACGGTGCGCAGTCACAGCTCAACGTAGGATTGTCCAAGATGAGGTTGTCATTGTCGTTTTCTGCCTGTCGGATTCAGATTCAGTGAGTAGTGCTGGCTGCTCATATGGGCCTCGCTGGCTCCTTGTCATGATACTGATCGCCCTGGTCTGTGGTCTGTTACCGATGCCTGCGGTTGCAGTGGAGCCTGCCGGGGTCAAAGTGACGGCAATTGAGATTCGAGGCAACAAGCGGATCGAGTTGCCGGCGATTGCCGGTCGATTGACGCTGAAGCCCGGCGATCCCTACACCCCTGAGAATGTTCGTGGGCAAATTAAAATTCTGTACGAAACCGGGTTCTTCGAAGATGTGCAGATGGAGACGGAATCGGGGAAGGGCGGGGTAGCCCTGGCCTTTCTGGTTCGTGAGAAGCCCTTTATCACCGAGATCGTGTTCGATGGGAATCAAGAACTGAGCGACGATAAGTTGAAAGAGAAGATCACGATCAAGAGCCAGGCCTTTCTCGATCAGCTCCAGGCCAAAGAGAGTGCGGAGAAGATTCGTCTGACTTATCAAGAGGACGGCTACTTCAATGCTCGGGTGACCCCGATCGTGCAGACCTTGGACGAGGATCGGAAGCGCCTGACGTTTTTCGTGAAAGAAGGGGACAAGGCGCGCATCAAGACGGTGGTATTCGACGGCCTGCATGCTGCGACGAAAGACGAGATGTTCAAGGTGATGGCGACGCGGGAATGGATTCCCTGGCACGGTCTATTCTCGCAGCTGAAGTTGCCGTCGTTTCTCTCGGATGCCGGCGTCTTGAAGCGGGAAGAGATGAATAACGACGTCGAGCGGATCAAAGAGGTCTTGCTCAACAAGGGCTATTTGAACGCCCAGGCCGGGCTGCCGACGGTGGAACTGAGCGACGACAAGAAGTGGTTCGTCGTGACGTATGCGGTGATGGAGGGAGAGCCGTTCACCATTGGCGAAATCGGGTTCCGCGGGAATACGGTATTCGAAGATCCGGAGCTCCGACAGGGGCTCAAGATGAAGGACGGAGAGATCTTTCAGCGACAGAAAATCCGTGACGAGATTACGCGGCTCAACGATCTCTATGGAAGTAAAGGGTATGCTTTTGCCGACATCTCGCCCAGTGTGACGCCGAATGTAGAGGAGCGGACCGCAACCATCATCTTGACCATTAAGGAGGGGGAGATGATGCGGATTCGCCAAATCAACATCAATGGGAACGATAAAACGAAAGACAATGTCATTCGCCGTGAAATTCGCGTCGACGAACAGGACGTGATCGATACTCCCTCCTTGAAGCGGAGCTTTCAGCGGCTCAACAACTTGAACTTTTTCGAGACGGTGGAAATTCTTCCGGCGCAGGTGGCAGCGGATAAGGTCGATCTGAACGTCCGCGTGAAAGAAAAACCGACCGGCCAGTTCAGCGTCGGCGGCGGGTTCAGCACCTTGGACAAGTTGGTCGCAATTGCCGATATTACAGAAGGTAATCTCGGCGGGAATGGCTGGATGGGGCGAATCCGCGGCCAGTTGGGCCAGCAGCGCACCCTTGGGTTGATCACATTTCGGAATCCCTATTTAGAAGATTCCTTGACCTCGATGCAGTTGGACGTCTATCGCAGCATGACCAACTACATCACCTATTTTGAGAAGAAAGCCGGCGCCAGTATCACGTTCGGCCGCTGGCTTTCTGAATATGCGACAGGGAGTATCAGCCTTTTTGCGGAGCAGCTGAATTTCAGCGATCCACAGGAAGGAATTTGTCCAGATCTGTTTCCTCTTGTCTGCGGCCAGCTTGGAAATCAGACGACGACCGGGTTTCGGACCTCGCTGGCTCGTGACACGAGAGACTACTATTTAGATCCCCGTACCGGTTGGCGCGCCTCCGTGGGCTTCGATTTGGGGACGCCCTACCTGGGCGGAAGCAATAACTTCTATAAATATTCGTTGGACCTGATGAAATATACGCCGTTGCCGTTCGATACGCGGGTATCGGTCCATGCCCGCTATGGCGCTGCGGTCGGCATGGAGGGCAAGCCTATTCCGCTGACCGAACGATATTTTGTCGGCGGTATCAATACGATGCGCGGCTTCGTGTTCGGGCAGGCGGGACCGGTGACGCTCAACAATTCGCTGCTTGGCGCCACCAAAGAGTTGATCGTCAATACCGATTTTATCTTTACGATTTCTGCCGATGCCAAACTCAACGGGGTGATCTTCTTTGACTATGGGAAAGGCTTTGACGACAATGAACCGCTCTCGTTTAAGTTGCGGAAGTCCGCCGGTATTGAAGGGCGATGGATCTCACCGTTCGGGCCCCTCCGCGCCGCGTATGGGTTGAATCTTGAAGCCCGTGAGCGTGAACGTAAAGGAGTGTTCGAGTTTACGATCGGTTCGCTGTTCTAATGGGACAAGTCTATGACCATGAGCGAGGTAGCGGTGTGATGCAGGTTGACCATGTATGTCGGACTCTGTTCTCTGCGGTTTGTCTTGCCATGGGCCTTGCTGTCGCCGGCTGCGCTGCCGGCGTGGCGAAGGTTGAGGGGAAGGTGGGTCTCGTCGATCCAGCCCGTGTCCTCAGCGAGACAAATGCGGGAAAGAAGGCCAAGGATTCCTTGAGTGCCTTCTCTAAGAATCGTCAGGCCTTGATCGAGCTGGAAGAAAAAGAGCTTCGCCGTATGGAGGAGGATTTTGGGAGACAGGCCAGCGTATTGAGCCCGACAGCGAAACGGGAGCGTGAAGAGCAGTTTCGGCGCAGGATGGCGGAGTATCAGCAGAAAGCCGGAGACATGAACCGGGAGGTTCAAGAGAAGCAAAAAGACGTGCTCGAAGGGTTTCGTGAAAAGGTGGAGCATGTCGTGGGAAAAGTCTCCAAGCGCCTGGGGCTCCAGGTCGTCATGGACAAGGGAAAGGGAGGCCCCACGTTATATAGCGATGAAGGGCTCGATATTACAGGCCAGGTGATCGACGAATTTAACCGCGAGTATCCGTAGCCGGCGTGAGGAGCGAAACTTGGGAGAATAGCGGGACGGGTGAGTCAGCATTGAGGATAAAGAGGAGGACTCGATGGAACGAATGAGTGTGACTGGTCTAGTCGGTGCCGTGGGATTGTGGTTGATGATGGTGTCGCCGGGGTTGTCGGCTGATGTCCCGAAGGTTGGGGTGATGGATCAGCAAGCGGTCATCGAGCAGTCGAAGGCCGGCAAGCGGGCCTTAGAAGAGCTGAAGTCCTACTCTACGACCAGACAGAAAATCATCAATGCCGACGATCAAGAGTTGAAAGAGTTGGAACAGACGATTCAAGACGGGAAATTGACCGACAGTGCGAAGCAGGAGAAGCAGAATCAGTTCCAGGCCAAACTGGAGGCCTATCAACGTCGGTTGGGCGACTTCAATCGCGAGATTCAACAAAAGCAACGTGACATGGTGGCAGAGTACTCGAAGAAAGTGCAAGCGGCTGCCCAGGCCGTGGCAGAAAAGAATGGCTACGTTGCGATCATCGACAAGGGGAGCGAGATTGCGATCAAAGTCGTACTCTACCATCAGCCTGCCCTGGATGTGACCGATCAGATGGTGAAGGAGTTCGATCGGCAGAATAAGTAGCGGGGGAGAGGGCAGCCTGGTCGTCCTCTTGCTCGCGGAACGCGCACGATAAGAATGTGCTCGTTCGACGCGCGCAATCGAGGATCGACCAGGCCGCCCTTGAAAGTGAAGTGTGGGATGAGGGCTGACGCGCGCAGGGGAAGATCCATCAGCCTCCATCCCTGAAGAGAAGTATGAGCAAGCGTGGAAGGATCATTTGAAGCGTCGCCATTAAAATCTTTCTTGATGGTGTTGATGTCAACATAAGCATCAGAATGCTCAACAAGGCTGTCCAGCAAGGCCGCAGCGAGCGAAGAGGCGGAGGGGTACCCTTGCGGTACGTTGAGCCTCTGAGAGATGCGAGACCGAAGCTGGCAGACTTTTTCAGCATTCTGATAGAGGAGGTTCTGTCGATGTCCGTCATGGAGCAAGCCGAAATACAGGCGCTTTTGCCGCACCGGTACCCCTTTCTTCTGGTCGATCGGATTCAGGAACTGGATCCCGACAAACGAATCGTCGGGATCAAGAACGTGACGATCAACGAACCTTTCTTTCTGGGGCATTTCCCTGGACGCCCGGTCATGCCAGGGGTGTTGATTCTGGAAGCCATGTCTCAAGTTGGCGCTATTCTGGCGTTTAAGTCGCTGGGGAACGCCGCACGTCCGGTCGTCTATTTGACCGGTGTCGATGGCGCGAAGTTCAGAAAACCGGTCGTGCCCGGTGACCAGTTGCGATTCGAGATCGAGGTCGTGAGGAAACGGCCGCCGTTCTGGAAGATGGAAGGGAAGGCCTTCGTCGGAGAGGAACTCGTCTGCGAAGCCGAAGTGACCGCGATGGTCACGGAAGAAAAGGCCGTAAAAGGTGATGCGTGATGCGTGGCGAGTTTTGGTGGAATAGCAGTTATCCGAAGCCCAGCACTGATCACCGATCATTCATCACTGGAGGTTAAGCGTGCAGATTCATGCGAGTGCCATCGTCCACCCTAAGGCGCAGTTGGCCGCCGACGTCGTGGTGGGCCCATTTTGTGTGGTTGGCGAACATGTCACCATCGGGTCTGGGACGCGACTCGTGTCTCATGTCGCCGTCGATGGCTGGACGGAGATCGGTGCGCGGTGCGAGCTGCATCCCTTCGTCTCGATCGGCGCCCCACCCCAACATCTCGCCTATAAGGGCGAACCGACTAAGGTCGTGATCGGCGACGACAACATTTTCCGGGAATATGTCACGGTCAATCGCGCAACCGTACAAGGCGGCGGGACGACGACGATCGGCTCCAAGAATTTCCTCATGGCCTATGTGCACGTCGCCCACGACTGTCATCTCGGCAGCCATCTCATCCTGGCCAATGCCGCCAGTTTGGCCGGCCACATCACCATTGGTGACCATGCGATCATCGGGGGATTGACCGGGATTCATCAACATGTGCGGGTCGGGTCCTACTCCATGGTTGGCGGCTGTTGCGCCCTCGGGCAGGACCTTCCTCCCTTCATGCGGGCGGCGGGCGGCTATCGTGCGCGGATGTACGGCCTCAATTCGGTGGGGTTGCGCCGACAGGGGTTTTCCACCGATCGGATCTCGGTGTTGAAACGAGCCTACGACATGTTGTTCCGATCGGGGCATCGAACGGCTGAAGCGGCTAAATTGGCAAAGGTCGAGTTCGGCGATCAACCGGACGTGATGACGGTGTTGGGGTTTCTCGAAGGAACGAAACGCGGCATCTGTCGGTCGGTCGGTAAAGATCAGGAGAATGAGGAGTAAGCACCGTGGCCGTACTGCCTCATATGACCGATGGCGAGCGAATTGGGCTGATTGCCGGCAACGGCCGGTTTCCGATCATCTTTGCGGATAATGCCAGAAGGCTGGGTTATCACGTGTCGGCGGTGGCACATGAAGGCGAGACGGAACCGGAGTTGGCCGGCCATGTGGATCGGATCCATTGGATCAAGATCGGCCAGCTCAATAAACTGATCAAGGCCTTCAAGGAAGACGGCGTCCATCAGGCTGTGATGCTGGGCGGGATCAAGAAGACCCATATGTTTACCACGGTCCGGCCTGACTTTCGCGCCTTGGCATTGGCGACGAGGTTGGCGCTCTGGAAAGACGACGATCTCTTGCGTGAAATCGCAAAGGAACTCGAGCAAGAAGGGATCGCCATCTGTGAGTCGACCTTCGGGCTTGAGGGGATTCTCGTGGAAGAAGGGCCGTTGACCGAACGGACTCCATCGGAGAAAGAATGGGCGGACATCCGCTACGGCTGGGACGTGGCGCATGACATCGGCCGTCTCGATATCGGGCAATGTGTCGTGATTAAAGATCGCGTGGTTGTGGCCGTCGAAGCGGTCGAAGGCACCGATGGCGCCATCAAACGCGGCGGCGATCTGGCCAAGGAGGGCGCGGTGGTGGTCAAACGATCGAAGCCGCAGCAGGACTTGCGATTCGATCTCCCGGCCGTGGGGCCTCGAACGATTGAAGTGATGGCATCGGTCAAGGCTTCCGTGTTGGCGGTCGAAGCCGGACGGACCATTTTGTTGGATCGTGAGATTATGTTGGAGAAGGCTAAGTTTGCCCGCATTGCCATTGTCGGGATTAAGCAGGATGCGATGGGGGAGCCGTAATGCGTGATGAGCTCCTGACAAAGAAGAGGACAGGTGGGCCCGTTCTCTTCCCATCGCTGTATCACGCTCGGGGTATCCTATGAAGCTGCTAAGGGCAGGTGTGATCGGTGTCGGACATCTCGGGCAGCACCATGCGCGCCTCTATGCCTCCTTGCCCGGGGCGCAGCTCGTTGGCCTGACGGATCAATCGATTGAGCGTGCACAGACGGTCGCAGATCGGCATGGGTCGCCGGTCTTTCGTACGATCGATGAATTGCTCTCGCACGTCGATGTCGTGAGCGTGGCGGTTCCCACGTCTGGCCACTATGCTGTCGCCAAAGCCTGTCTGCAGGCAGGCAAACATGTCCTGGTTGAAAAACCCATTGCTGTCACACCAACAGAAGCAGAGGAGTTGGTCCAGCTCGCCAAACAACGAGGGTGTTGTCTACAAGTCGGCCACAGCGAGCGGTTCAATCCGGTGATGGCGCTGATGCGTCCCCATATTAGCCGGCCGGTATTTATCGAATGTCACCGCCTCAGTAGCTTCAGTGAACGGGGGACGGACGTGGATGTGGTCTTGGACCTGATGATTCACGATTTGGATCTCGTGTTGTCTTTGAATCCAGGTCCTATTGAAGAAGTGCGCGCTGCGGGGGTGGCGGTCTTGTCCTCCTCGATCGATATTGCCAATGCCCGTATTCAGTTCCAGAGCGGCTGCGTGGCCAACTTGACCTCCAGCCGTGTGTCGACGAATAAGATGCGGCGGTTGCGTCTCTTTCAGCGGGACAGTTACCTCTCGATCGATTTTCAGACTCGTCTCGGCATGGTCTCCCGCCGCAGCGCCAAGGCAGGAGAGAAGCCGACCGTCGAGGTTGAACAGTTGCAGGGTGGAGATGAAGAACCTTTGAAGCTCCAACTCGCATCGTTTCTGCACGCAGCCGGCACAGGCACGAGGCCGGTGGTGTCCGGTGAGGATGGCGCGGCGGCAGTGGCGGCCGCACATCAAGTGTTGCAGGCCATTGAGGCCTTTGCGGCTCGTCATGAAGCAGGGGCTCACGGGATAGACGGTGGCGGCGCGTCTTCTTTGTCTCGGCTGTGAAGCTATGCGAATGTTGATCGTGACAGGCGAAGCGTCGGGTGACCTCCATGGGGCTCATTTAGCGAAAGCGATCATGGCGCTCGACCCGACGGCCGAGCTGGTCGGCATTGGTGGGGCGGCGATGCGCGCAGCAGGGGTGAGCCTCGTGCCGGGCGTTCCGCAGCTAGATGTGATGGGATTGATCGGCCTGTCTGCCATTCGGGCCATGGTCCAGCGCGTGTTGGCGATCCGGCGAGTGCTGAAGTCAGAGGCCTGGGATTTGGTCGTGCTGATCGATAATCCAGGGCTGAATTTTCATTTCGCCCGGGTGGCCAAGGCCGCCGGCCGGCGTGTGATGTACTATATCGCGCCCCAGGTTTGGGCCTGGCGTCCCGGTCGTATGAAGTGGATTCAGCGCCGGGTCGATCATGTCGTCGTCATTCTCCCGTTCGAGCCGGAACTCTATCGCCGGGCGGGTGTGCGTTGTACGTTCGTCGGCCATCCGCTGCTTGATGCGGTGGCGCCGCAGTACGATCGTGCGGCGCTTCGCAGGAAGTTCGGCCTGGACGAGTCGGCCCGCGTCGTTGGATTGTTGCCGGGGAGTCGAGTGCGCGAAGTCGAGATGCTGCTGCCGGTGCTTCTCGACGCGGCGGCGCAACTGCATGCCGCAGAACCGGGGATACAATTTATCCTGGCGCAGGCCTCTTCAATTCACGATCATCTGATTCAGTCTCTGTTACAGCGGAGCCCTGTGCCGGTCCGAGTCGCATACGATCAGGCGAGTGAGGTGATGGCCCTATCCGATGTGTTGTTTATCGCATCGGGAACCGCCACGCTGCAGGCGGCGGTGGTGGGGACTCCCATGGTGTTGCTGTACAAGACTACGCCGGTGACCTATCGCCTGGCGCGTTGGCTGATCAATGTGAAGTGGATCGGGCTCGTCAATCTGGTGGCAGGCCGATCGGTCGTTCCGGAACTGATTCAGGATGAGGCGACGGCCGAGCGGTTGTGTCAGGAGGTGCTCCACCTCTTGCGCGATCCGTCGGCCTATCGTGAGATGAAAGAAGGGTTGCGGCAGGTTCGGCAATCATTAGGGGAGCCCGGCGCCTCCCGCCGAGCCGCAGAGGTGGCATTGTCTGAATGTCGACGCTAGATCGCTTGATACGACTGTTTCGTTATCTGAAGCCCTATCGGGTTCGCTTGGGTGCGGCCTTCGCCTGTTCAGGGCTGGTGGCGGCCTTCTCCGGCGCCTATGCCTGGCTCGTCAAGCCGGTCCTCGACGAGATCTTCATCAATAAGAACGAAAGCCTGCTGCTGGTCCTTCCTCTTGCGCTCTTCACCGTGTCGGTGTTGAAGAGCGCCTTCAACTACGGGCAAAACTATCTCATGAACTATGTCGGGAATCAGGTGATCACCGACATCCGGCAGGAGTTGTTCGGGAAGCTCATTCGGCTGCCCATTCCCTACCACGATGTGAATACGTCGGGGCGGCTGGTGTCCCGTGTGGTGAACGACGTGTCGTTGATGGCCAACGCGGTGGCCGGCGTTCTGAAGGATATTTTCCAGCAGGGCCTCACGTTTCTCGCCATGATGGGCGTCATCTTCTATCAGAATTGGCGGCTGGCCGGTCTCTCGGTGATCGTCATCCCCTTGGCCGTCTTCACGATGGTGCGGATGGGGAAACGGCTGCGGGCGCTGGCGGCCAGCGGGCAAGAGCGGATGGGGGATATGGCCTCGACGCTTCAGGAAACGTTGTCCGGTATTCGCATGGTGAAGGCCTATGGGCGGGAAGAGACCGAGGAGACGAGATTCCAACTGAGCAACCGCGCCTTCCTGAGTACGACGATGAAGGCGATCCAAGTCTCGTCCCTCGGGTCGTCGCATATGGAAGTGATCGGTGTGGTGGGGGTCGCGGCGATTATCTGGTATGGCGGCTTTCTCGTGATCAATGGCTCCATGACGCCGGGGGAATTTTTCTCGTTTCTCACGGCGATGTTCATGGCCTATACCCCGCTTCGCCGGTTGTCCGGTTCCAATAATTCCATTCAACAGGCCTTGGCCGCAGCCGAACGAGTATTTAGCGTGCTGGACCTCCAGACCGAGCAGGATGCGGAGCGGGGGCGGTTGGAGTTGCCGCGTGTGGCGCAGGCGGTGACGTTTGAGGACGTGACGTTTCTGTATGAGAGCCAGGCCGTGCCGGCGCTGAATGACATCAACCTGACGATTCGCGCCGGAGAGATGGTGGCGCTTGTCGGCAGCAGTGGGAGTGGAAAGACGACCCTGGTCAATCTGATTCCGCGCTTTTACGAACCGACTGCCGGTCGTGTGCTCATCGACGGAGTCGACATTCAGTCCTACAGCCTGCGCTCGCTGCGTTCGCAGATGGGGATGGTGTCCCAAGATGTGGTCTTGTTCGACGACAGCATTCGGAACAATATTGCGTTTGGGCGGCAGGATGCGACCGATGAAGAGATTGTGCAGGCGGCGCGGTTGGCCTATGCCCACGATTTCGTCGAACGTCTTCCTCAGGGATATCAGACGGTGGTAGGAGAAAAAGGGGTGAAGCTTTCAGGCGGCGAACGGCAGCGTTTGGCCATCGCCCGCGCAATTTTACGCGACCCTCCCTTGCTCATTCTCGATGAGGCCACGTCGGCCTTGGACACCGAGTCCGAGCGGGTCGTCCAGCTGGCGCTGACCAACTTGATGAAAAATCGGACGACCGTCGTGATCGCCCATCGGCTGTCCACGATTCAACGGGCCGATCGGATCATGGTCTTGGCCAAGGGCTCGATCGTCGAAGTCGGCACCCACGACGAACTGCTTCGCCACGGAGGCCAATACCAGCGGCTTCATGCCATGCAGTTCCAGGACGTGCCTGATGCGTAATCCCAGGATGAAGCGAATCGAGACGTGGGTGAAGCTCTCACTCCTCCCTCCCGTCGGAGCGTCAATCATTCGAGGACTGACCGGGTCGATGCGAATGGAGTCGCGGGGCCACGAACAGGTGGATGCCTTGTATCGTGAGGGGCGGCATATCATTCTGGCGTTTTGGCATGCGCAGCAGCTCATGGTCCCGATAGGTTATCGTGGAACAGGCGCCAACGTCTTGATCAGCCAGCATCAGGACGGTGAGATCATCGCACGCATTATCTCTCGATTCGGGCATCGGGCGGTGCGTGGATCGAGCACCAGGGGTGGGGCGCTGGCGTTGCGAGAATTGATTCGCCTCGGGCGATCCGGTGCGGATCTTGTCGTGACTCCCGATGGACCCAAGGGGCCTCGCCAGGTCGCCAAGCTCGGAGTGGTGCAGTTGGCGAAGGCCACCGGGCTTCCGATTGTGCCGTTAGCCTTTAGCTGCTCAAAAAAAAACTCTTCGCGAGCTGGGATCGGTTCATGGTCCCATTCCCATGGTCTCGGGGCCTCTACCTGTGGGGCGCCCCCATCTGGGTGCCGCGAGACTCCGATGAACAGGCGTTGGAAGCGGCACGCCTGGAGCTTGAAACGGTTCTGAATCGATTGACGGATCAGGCGGAAGAGGCGTTGAAGATCTAGCCGTCAGTTGTCAGTCTTCAACCTTCATCTCTGCATGAGACTGTGCTGACTGCTCATCATATGTGGCGTCTCTTCTATAACATTGTGCTCCTGCTCGTATCGCCGGTCATCTTGGCGATACTGCTGGCCAAACAGCGATGTCGGCGTGGATTGCTTCAGCGACTGGGGTTGAAAGATTGTCCGTCTGGTCTATCTCGTCGACCAGATAGACCAGATGAATCAGCCAGACCGGACAGACCAGTGATTTGGGTTCATGCCGTTTCTCTCGGTGAAGTGGTGGCCGTCACACCGCTGGTCAAGGAGTTGCAACACCGTCATCCTGAACATCGTATCGTGGTCTCGACGGTTACCGAGACGGGACGGGAGGCTGTCGAGCAACGGTTAGCCGCAGTAGCAGAGCATTGTTATGCGCCGCTCGATTTTTCCTGTGTGGTTTCCCGCTTCATCGAACGATTGCAACCCTGCCTCTATGTGTTCGTCGAGACCGAACTCTGGCCGAACCTCTTGTGGCACCTGCGTCGGCGCGGGGTGCCGACGGTTCTTGTGAACGGCCGGCTTTCGACCAGGTCTTTTACTCGGCAGCAATGGGCGCCTGTGCGATCGTTCTATCGGACGATGTTGCAGGGGCTCAGCCTCTGTCTGATGCAATCGGACCGTGACGTCGACCGTATCGTCGCGCTGGGAGCAGAGGCTTCTCGGGTCAGGCGAACAGGGAATATCAAGTTCGATCAGCCGATACCTGCCGTGTCAGAGGGTGGGGTGACGAGAGCTCGGCTTGGGCTTCAGGAGGGGGAACAGCTGTTGGTGGCGGGCAGTACCCATTCCGGTGAGGAAGAGATGCTCGCGGAATGTTATCAGGCGCTCGTGACGCGTCATCCCTCGGCCGTCTTGCTCCTGGCCCCTCGACATATCGAACGAGCGGAATCGGTGGAGGCCATGGTGCGGGCGCGCGGGCTCGCCGTGCAGAAAGGCAGTACCATCGGGCAGGCCGGCGGGCTGCGATCTACTGGTCCGCGTGTAGTGGTGCTCGATTCACGTGGGGAATTGGCGGCGATCTACCGGGAAGCTGTCGTCGCGTTTGTCGGAGGCACCCTCGTCCCGATCGGCGGGCATAATTTGCTGGAGCCTGCTCAGTGGGCGAAGCCCGTGTTGTTCGGTCCTTATACCGACCATTGTGCAGAAATTGCAGATTTCTTGATTCAGGCGGGAGGAGGTCGTCGAGTTCTCCAGGCGGCGGACCTCACCAAGCAGGTTCTGGCCCTGTTCTCCGATGACGAGGGACGGAAGCGGATGGGCCAGTCAGCGAGTCAGGTGGTTGAGCAGAATCAGGGAGCCTTGCAACGGACGCTGGAGGCCATCGATCAGCTGCTGATGCCGCAGCGAGGCACGAGCGGGTCTCCTCTCACAGACCGACCGCACACTCTCATGGCTGGGCGTTGAACAATTGTTGAATCCAGGCACAAGGGTCAGATGGTGGCTATTGTGGGCTGCAATTCCATACGGGGCCGTTGCGCGGTTGCGCGCGCTCCTGTACTACTGGGGCTGGTTTGCACAGCGAAGATTACCGGTTCCCGTAGTAAGTGTCGGAAATCTCACGTTGGGTGGGACGGGCAAAACGCCGGTAGTCATTCAGCTGGTCGAATGGCTCCTGGCGCAAGGGACCAGGGTGGCGATTCTCAGCCGGGGCTATCGTCGGACCAGTACGGATCCGTATCTGCTCGTGTCAAACGGCGAGCAGTTACTGGTCGGTCCGAATGAGGCAGGCGATGAACCATTTTTGATGGCGCAACGTTGCCCCAAGGCGATCGTGGCTGTCGGTGCGGATCGCTATGAGCTCGGGTGCTGGGTCTTGGATCGATTTTCGGTCGATTGTCTGATACTCGACGATGGATTTCAGCATCTGGGGCTCTATCGAGAGGTGAATTTCTTATTGGTCGATGCGACGGATGCAGAGGGGCTTGCGGCTCTGGTGCCGGCCGGTCGACTTCGGGAGCCGCTTCAGGCG
Organism: Nitrospirota bacterium; assembly: GCA_030645475.1. NCBI lineage: Bacteria > Pseudomonadati > Nitrospirota > Nitrospirota bacterium. Next base: position 97,495 of record JAUSMA010000071.1, on the reverse strand, counting down.
GCCGGACGGGCGAGCGCGATTGTGGTCACCAGAGCGGATGTGCCGGCGCAGGTGACAGAGGTCTGCCAGCGGTTGCAGGCCGTGATCGGCACGATGCCAGATCCGATCCAGGTGGTATTTCGTCCGGAGAGTCTCTGGTCGGTGGTCAGCGGCGCATCGCAGCCGCTCTCCTGGTCCAAGGGAAAGACCGCGTTGCTCTGTAGCGCGGTGGGACATGCGGGATCCTTTCGTGCTCTCGTCGAGTCGATAGGGATCACGGTTCTCGATGAAGTGGTGTATGTCGATCACCATGCCTATACGAGACAGGATATCGAGCGACTTCGAGCGAGAGCGACAGAGCTTCAGGCTGAACTGGTGGTGACGACGGAGAAAGATGCCTGCAAGCTGGCTGCGCTGCTCCAACCCACCGATCCCTGGTGGGCCGTTCGACTGACCACGGACGTGACCGTCGGGGAAGATCGACTGCGGCAGTTAGTTCTTGGAAGGCTGAAGGCTGAAGGCTGAAGGCTGAAGTTTTTGGAGGCTTGTGGAGAAAGAACTCATTAAAAGAATTCTCGTGCGGGGACCCAATTGGCTTGGCGATGCCGTGATGTGTGAGCCGGCACTGCGCGGATTGCGGAGCCTGTTCCCGGACGCGCAAATCGCGCTGTTGGTCAAGCCGGGGGTGGCCGATTTGTTTGCCGGCCATCCGGCCTTGACGCGTGTGCTGACCTACGATACGAACGGGCGTCATGCGGGGCTCTCCGGTAAGTGGGCGCTGGCCGGGCAATTGAGACGGCAGGATTTCGATATGGCCCTGTTGTTTCAGAATGCGTTTGAGGCGGCACTCCTCGCTTTTCTGGCTGGTGTGCCTCGGCGCTATGGCTATGCGACGGATGCACGAAGCCTGCTGCTGACCGATCCAGTCGCGGCGCCGGATCGCCGTACGCTTCTCCATCAAGTCCGTTATTATTGGGATCTGCTGAAGCCGCTGGGCCTCACAGCCGATCCTTCTGCACCGGAACTCATCGTCTTTCCTGAAGAGGAACAGGCCATGGCGGGCCGATTTTCTCAGGGCGGCGTCGCCCCCTCCGATGCCGTGGTGGGGATCAATCCAGGTTCGACCTATGGCGGGGCCAAGCGCTGGTTGCCTGAACGATTTGCCGAGGTTACGGATCGGCTCTGTCATACGATTCGGATGTCTCGTGGACAAGAGGTCAGCGTGGTCATTTTTGGCGCCAAGGGAGAAGAGCGGTTGGGCCAGGAAATTGCTGCGAATCTGTCGTCGAAATCGTTGGTCTTGTCCGGGGCGACGACCATCCGTGAATTGATGGCGGCGGTGAAACGCTGTGAAGTGCTCGTCACGAACGATACCGGTCCAATGCATATTGCCTCTGCATTTCAAGTGCCGGTCGTGGCGATCTTCGGGCCGACCGATTGGCGGACTACGTCGCCGTTTGGGAGCGCCCATGCGATTGTGCGGCAACCGGTCGATTGCGCGCCTTGTCTGTTGCGTGAATGTCCCATCGACCATCGGTGCATGACCAGGGTGACGGTTGATCAGGTATATGATGAAGCGGTCAAACAGATTGGGGGGCAAGGGGCAAGGGGCGAGGGGCGAGAGAATTTACAGGACGACCTCTTGCCTCGTGCCGCTGGCCTCTTGCCTCCAGCGGGACATGCCCCGCTGGACGGTGTGACCGTCTTTCTGGATCGAGATGGAACGTTGAACTACGATCCTGGCTATCTGAGAGTTGCCGCTGAGTTGAAGTTGTTGGCAGGGGTCGGGCCAGCCCTGGCACGGTTGAAACGGGCTGGTGCGAAATTAGTGGTCGTGACGAACCAATCGGGTGTCGGTCGTGGGATCTTTACCCTCAAGGATTTAGAAGCCATCCATGCCAGATTGGAGGGTCTGTTGGAGCAGGAAGAGGTGGCGCTCGACGCGATCTATTTTTGCCCGCACCATCCTGACGATGGCTGCCGCTGCCGCAAACCGAATATCGGAATGGTGGAGCGGGCCCGGTCGGAGTTGCAACTCGATCTTCGACGCTCCTATTTAATTGGCGATCACGCACGCGACATCCAATTGGCGAAGCGAGTGGGCGCCAAGGGGATTCTTCTGACGACCGATCTCGTGGATGCCCAGGCGCTCGATGCGCTGCAAGCAGCAGAGGCGATGCCGGATGCCGTGGCAACGTCCATGGCTGAGGCAGTGGATTGGATTTTCACCGATGCGGTGAAGAGCGCGAAAGGGCGCGACGAGCGGGAAAGGCGAGAGCGGCAAGAGCCGTGAAACTTGTGGGTCTTGCGCGTCACGCCTGTCTCGCATTTCCCGCCAGTCTCGTGCGGCATATATGATGGAAGACTATCGCCACATTTTGTTGATCAAGCCAAGCTCGTTGGGTGACATCGTGCATGCGATGCCGACCTGTGCGGCCATCCGCAGGGCATACCCCAAGGCTCGTCTGACTTGGCTGGTGAAGCGACAATGGGCCGGTCTCGTCGAGCGGATCGACGGAGTGGATCGGGTCTGGTCTGTGGAATCCACGCTACAAGGGTGGCTCTCTCAGGTGGCCCCTCTTCGTGCCGAGCAGTTTGATCTCGTTGTGGATCTGCAGGGTCTCTTTCGGAGCGCCGCCATTGGGAGGCTCACAGGATCTCCTCTGCTTGTGGGATTTGCCAATGGGCGAGAGGGGAGTCCCTGGTTCTATACGAAGCGCGTGACAGTCCCGCAATCAGAGATGCATGCAGTCGATCGTTATATGCTTGTGGCCAAGGCCCTAGGGGCGGTGGACTCCGGTACGCCTGAGTTCCGGTTCCGTATCCCGCAAACCGATTATGATGAGGTCGATCGCCTGTTGAGCCGATCCGGTGTGATGCCTGGAATGAGCTGGGTGGCGATGAATGTCTCCGCCCGATGGCCGACTAAGCGGTGGCCAGCTTCCTCCTTCGCCGAAGTGGCCGATCAGTTGCAGCAAGAAGGGTGCGGAGCGGTGGTGATGATTGGCGGCCCTGACGAACGGGTGGATGTTGCAGCTGTGAAGGGTGAGATGAAGACCCCCGCCATCGATCTGGCCGGAGCGACAACCGTGGGTTTGCTGCCGGCACTTCTGAGTAAGGCGTCGATGCTGATTACCAACGATTCAGGCCCTATGCATATTGCGGCGGCGGTCGGGACGCCGGTGGTGGCCCTTTTCGGGCCGACGAGTGAAGTCCGGACCGGTCCCTATGGGGCAGGCCATGCTGTGTTGACTGAGCCTGTGCCCTGCAGACCCTGTTTCAGCCGGACCTGTCACAATAGCCTGCCGTTGGAATGTTTGAAAATGGTGTCGCCACAACAAGTATTGGCTGCGGCTCGAGCACAGCGATTCCGTCGGACGGTTCCCCGATGAAGGTCCTCTTGGTCAGGCCTGACGGGATTGGCGATGAAATTCTGTGCCTGCCAGTCGCCTCCGCAGTACGTAGGCTCCTGCCGGAGGCGCAGATCGCTTTCCTCTCCAGCGAATATGCCGCTCCGGTGTTGTCACACCACCCTGATCTCGACGAAGTCTGGACGGTCACAGGCCGGGAATCTCTGGGCGAACTGGTGTCGATCTTTCGCCGGACCGTCGATGCCGTGGTCTTTCTCAAACCCTTCAAGCGGTTGATGTGGGCGGCCTTTCTGGCGCGGGTCCCGATTCGTGTGGCAACAGGCTATCGCTGGTATAGCCTGTTGGCGAATCGTCGGGTCTATGAACATCGGAAAGATTTTTCCAAGCATGAAACCGCATACAACGTCGGCATGTTGACGGGGCTCGGGTTGCAGCCTGGCAGCGTGTTTCCGCCGAGTCTCGTGCTGACTGATGAAGAACGAGCGAAGGGACAGGAGCGGTTACGTGGCCTGGCAATCCCCAGAGTGGTGCTCCATCCTGGGGGATTTGCCGCCAGGCGTTGGCGTATTGAGCATTATCATGCACTCGCGCATGAGTTGCATCGGAAGGGCGTGGGGGTCGTGTTGACCGGAAGCCAGGCGGAAGCAGAGATGTTCAATCAGCAATCGGCCAGTGCCGAGCCGCTTCCCGCCTCGGTCCTCAATCTCATGGGACAGTTATCGGTACGTGAGTTGATGTCCGTGATTGCGGCTGGTCACGCGGTGGTGTCCGGAGCCACAGGGCCAGCCCATATGGCCGCAGCGTTCGGCGTGCCCAACGTCAGTCTGTTCGATCCGCGGCGGAATAATCTTCCGACTCGCTGGCAGCCGCTCGGCAAGGGAGTGGTGCTGCGCCCCGATGTGCCGACTTGCGAAAAATGTATCTATGAAGCCTGTCCCTACTGGGATTGCCTCAATCGGCTGACGGTGGACAGGGTGGCGCGGCAAGTCATGGAGGTCACCCGACAGCCAGCCCCGCTCAAGGTCGTACATGTCTAAATTGTCGGTCTATGTCATCGCCTATAACGACGAACCCAATATGCGGGCCTGCCTTGAGTCTGTAGTGGGCTGGGGTGATGAGTTGATCGTCGTGGATTCTCATAGTACGGATCGGACGGCGGCAATCAGTTGTGAGTTTACGGACAAGGTCTATCAAGTCGATTTCAAAGGGTTCGGCGATTTGCGTAATCAGGCGGTAGCATTCACAACCCATGAGTGGGTCTTCAGCCTGGATAGCGATGAGAGGATGACGCCTGAGCTCAAGGAAGAGATCCGGCTGTTGCTCGACCGCGGGCCGGAGGCAGATGCCTATTTTGTCCCACGAAAGAATTATTTTCTGGGCCGATGGATCAAACATTGCGGCTGGTATCCCGATTATCGGCAACCGCAGCTGTTTCGAAAGGCACGGTTCCGGTATCGTGAAGAGCTGGTCCATGAGAGTTTCGACTGTGAGGGGCTGGTCGGACATCTCAAGCGCCCCGCATTGCAGTATCCCTTCCGCGACATCGATCACTATGTGGCGAAGCAAGATCGCTACTCGGATTTGATGGCCCGTCGCATGGTGGAGCGGGGCAAGCAGTTTTCTTCTCATCAACTGATCACCCATCCGCTCGGAGCATTTCTCAAGATGTATGTGCAGCGCGTGGGCTTCCTCGACGGGATGCCCGGCTTGATTCTTTCCGGACTCTATGCCTATTACACCTTCATGAAGTATGCGAAATTTTGGGAATTGGATCGAGACCGTGATGTGACGGTGAAGCCATAAGGCTAGCGGTTGAGAGGCGGGCGCGATGAAGGTGAGCGGATTTACATTCGTGCGGAACGTGGTCAAGTACGACTATCCGGTCGTGGAGTCCATCCGTTCAATCCTGCCAATCGTCGATGAGTTCATCGTCAACGTTGGTCGCTGCGACGATGGCACGATGGAACTAATTCGCTCGATCGGGGACCCGAAGATCAAGATCGTGGAGTCGGTCTGGGATGAGACGCTGCGAAAAGATGGCCTAATCTATGCGCAACAGACCAATATCGCGTTGTCCCACTGTACCGGGGATTGGGCCTTCTATATTCAGGCCGACGAGGTCGTGCACGAGGACGACTTGCCTGCCATCCAAGAGGCGATGCGCCGCCATCTCGGCAATCCGGATGTGAAAGGGCTCTTGTTCCGGTATCTGCATTTTATCGCGGACTATTGGACGACGAATCCCTGGTTCTATCACAAGGCCGTGCGGATCATTCGGAACAACGGTGAAGTCGAATCTTGTGGCGATGCGGTGGGGTTCCATCTCAAGGCGACACAGCAATATCTCCAGAGCGGACCGAAGGAATGGATTGCCCCATCGGGCGGGCGCGTTTTTCACTATGGGTGGGTGAAGGACCCTCAAACGATGACGGAGAAAAAACGGGAGCAAGTGACCGTCTATCATGGGGGCCAGGTTCCTGCCGCAGAGGCCAAGCAACTGGCGCACGACAGCTTTCAGTTCGAGGACTATGCCATGTTGAAGGAGTTCGGTGAGTCGCATCCGCTCGTCATGCGGGCACGCATTGGGGCAGCCAAGCGATGGGCACCCCGGAGGAACCGGTGGCTCAATTGGACCTTCTACCGGGAAGTGGTTCGCCGAGGCTTTCGTGGATAAGCCCAATCCGCTGCAGGATGTCAGGGGGGTGATCTGTGGCTGAGTCGGTCAATCGGCCAACAGTGGCCTGTGTGGTCATCACGAAGAACGAGGAACGGAATATTGCCGATTGCCTGGCGTCGGTTCGGTGGGCGGATGACATCATCGTGGTCGATGCGGAAAGCCGCGATCGGACCGTCGAGTTAGCCCGTGCCAGTGGAGCGAAGGTCTCTGTACGTCCCTGGCCAGGTTTTGGGCTGCAGAAAAATTTCGGGATGGCGCAGGCGTCGGCCGACTGGATTGTGATTCTCGATGCGGATGAACGAGTGACTGAGGAATTACGAGGAGAGATCACGGCCTGTGTGAGTAAATGGACACCCGGCGCACCCGTGGCCTATCGGATCCCGCGCAAGAACTTTTTCTATGGGGCCTGGGTACGAGGGGGCGGTGTCTATCCCGATTATCAAGTGCGTCTGTTTCGGCGTGGGCTGGCTCAGTATAACGATGTCGCGGTGCATGAGAATCTTCTTGTCGATGGGGAGATTGGGACATTGGTCGAGCACCTCGATCATCATACGGAGCGGCGCATTCAGGATCACTTCAAGAAGTTCGGGCTCTATACCACGCTGGCGGCACAGGAGAAGGCCAAGAGGGTTCGGACGGTTCGCTGGAGCGACCTGGTCTTCCGTCCACTGGTGGTGTTCCTCAAAACCTATGTCTTGAAAAATGGGTTTCGCGATGGGGTGCGCGGACTCATTGTCTGTGTGTTCGCCAGCATGTACACCTTTGTGAAATATGCCAAGCTGTGGGATGTCACCAGGCAGGTGGCCTCTCACCCGGATGCCAGGTAGTGGCCACGCGAATTCTGTATGTGCATGGGGTTGAAGCCATCGGAGGGGCGGAGCGTGATCTGATGGCCTTGCTGAAGACGCTCGATCGACAACAGTGGGAGCCGCATGTGGTCTGTCCAGGGACGGGTCCCTTCCACGATCAGCTCCATGCGATCGCAGTTCCCACTCATGCGTTCAGTCTCCCTCCCTGGAGAAAACTCCGTTCATTCTTTCAGCGCCGATCGGCGGTTCGGCGTCTGGAGGTTCTCGTGCATCAGCTCGATCCCGCCATGATCCATGTGAACGATATCTGGTGGGTGCCCCATACTGTGAGGGCGGTACGCGGTCTATCGAAGCCCCTGCCGATCGTGGCTCATGTGCGGCAGGAGATCGAGCCGGCGAAGGTACGACGGTATCAGCTTGATCGAGTCGAAGCCGTCATTGCCATCTCACGGCAGATTGAACAGTCGCTGATCGCCGGCGGGGTGTCGGCAAGTAAGATGCGGACGATTTACAGCGGCATCGATCTCCTGGAGAAACCACTCGCGCGAGACGATCAGTCGATGCGTCGGATGATCGGGGTTCCGGAGGGAGCGGTTCTGGTCGGCACCGTCGCCAATCTGTTCCCACGAAAAGGCTATGAGGTCATGCTTCGGGCCATTCCGGCTATCATCCGTGCGGTCCCCACGGTGCATTACGTGATCGTGGGCAGTAATGATAGCGGCTATGCCGACCGATTGAAGGGGCTCGCACAGGAGTTGAAGATCGCCGACCGCATACACATCGTTGGCTTTCAAGACCCGGTTCAGCCCATCCTGGCCTGCCTCGATCTGTATGTGCACCCGGCACTCATGGAGGGATTTGGGATTGCGGTGGTCGAAGCGATGGCCATGGGAAAAGCCGTGGTTGCGACTACGACAGGAGGGCTTCCCGAAGTCGTGGCGCAGGGAGAGACGGGTTTACTTGTTCCTCCTGGAGATATCGAATCATTGGCTGCAACCGTGGTGTCTCTCCTGGGAAATCGAGCTCGTCGAGAACAGATGGGTCGAAACGGAATGGCGCGCGCGCAGGAGCGATTTAGTCTCGATGCGTCCGTCCTGCAGATGGAGCAATTCTACGGTGAAGTATTGGGTGTCTAGAAAGCAGTGGGAACGTTCTGGCGTAATCTAGGAATTTTGGGTTCACATGGGTAGGACGGTTGAAAGCGTGACGCACGGGATACTCAAAATGGCCATCCAGCAAGGCCGCAGCAAGCGAAGGGCCGAGGCGTACCCTTGGGGGTACGTTGAGGCTCTGAACGATGCGAGAACGACGCTGGTGGACTTTTTCAGTATCCCGTGAGAAGGGGCGAGGATGAGAATCGGTTTTGATGCGAATCCGATGGTGGGCGATATGGGCGGGGTTGGGTGGCACAGCTACCACTTGCTTCGTACGATGTTGGCACGGCAAGAAGGCCTCGACTTTGTGGCCTATGCCAAACCAGGCGCCGAGCGGCCTGATTCGTTGGCTGCATGGCCTGGCGTTGAGCGGCTTCAGTGGGTGAACTCGAGCCGCTGGGGGATGGGAAAGCGGGGCTCGTCCGATCAATTGGATTTGTACCATGGGACCAATTTTCGGATGCAGGCAGTCGGGCGGTTTGGCGGGGTGGTGACCATTCACGATCTCTGGTTGGATCGCCACCCTGAGTTCTCGAAAAAGATGTTGGGACAATGGCCGTCGTCGTTTAAGACAAGGCAAACGGCGTTGCGAGCCAGGAAAACGATCACGGTGTCCGAGTTTTCCGCGAGAGAACTCGTGGAGCTCTATGGGTTGAAGCGCGAGCATATCAGGGTGATTCCCAACGGCGTGTCGGACGATTTTGTGCCACGTCGTGATGATCAGGCGATGGCGGAGTTGCGGAAACGGATCGGTCTGAAGACTGAACGCTTTGTCTTATTTATCGGAGGGGCTGACCCGCGTAAGAATCACCAGACGTTTCTTGAAGGCGCCGAGATGGTGCGGAAGAAATTGGGATCGCGAATGTTGGTTCTTGTCGGCTCGCCTATCCATCCGTTCGGGAACTATGAAGAGACGGCTCGACGGCGTAGCTTGCAGGAAAAGGCGCTCTGTCCAGGGAGGCTGTCCACGAGCGATCTGCAGTTATTGTATTCCGCTGCCGATCTATTTGTGTTTCCGTCGCTGTACGAAGGGTTTGGGATGCCGGTCTTAGAAGCGATGGCCTGTGGGGCGCCGGTGCTCACGTCTAATTCGACCGCGCTGGCAGAAGTCGCAGGCGATGCGGCGGTGTTGGCAGATCCTCAGGATCCGCGGGCGCTTGGAGAGGCCATGATCCGTGTGCTGGAGGATGGGTCGCTTCGAGCCACGTTGAGGGTCAAAGGATTCGAGCGCGCCAAGCAGTATTCCTGGGAGCAGGCAGCGGCGAAGACCGTCGCGTTGTACCGGGAATTATGTGAAGGGAAAAGCTAGGGGCGATGAACAATCAGTTTCTTTTTCTTTCCATCAACTATACGCCATCAGCTCTTTTCCCATGACAAACGTCCTGATCATCAAGCTGCGCTACATTGGTGACGTCTTATTGGCGACGCCGACTGTGCGTGCGATCAAAGCGGCAAGACCGGATGTCCGGATCACGATGATGGTGAATCGCGGGACCGAAGGCCTGTTGTCCGGCAACCAGGACCTGGACGAGATCATGGTCCTCGACAAAGGATCGCTGACGGCACAATGGCGGCTTATCCTCGGGCTGCGTCGTCGGCGATTCGACACGGTTATCGATTTGACGGATGGAGACCGGTCTGCGTTTTTGAGTTGGATCAGCGGGGCGCCGGTTCGAATTGGATTTAACGACGAGCATCGTTGGCGTGGGCGGTGTTATACGCAGGTGGTCCAGCCTGGACCAGGTGTACAGCATCGGATTGACCGGGACGTGGCCGCATTGAAACCGTTGGGTCTTCACGCAAGCAAGGAGCCTCCCAGGTTATGCCTGACTGGAGAGGATGTCGCGCATGCCGACCAATTGCTCGGACGGCTCGGTGTCAGAGGAGATCAACCCATCGCCATCCTTCAGCCGGCCGCCCGTTATTGGTTCAAGGCCTGGCCGCCAGAACGATTTGCCGAACTCGCCGATCGCCTTGCGAGCGACTATGGCTGTCAGGTCCTCATCGGTGGCAGTCGGGAAGACGAGGCACTGGCACAACGCATTCAGGTGGCGGCGAAAAGCCGTCCGATCAGTTTGGCGGGACAGGCGACGCTCAAGGAATTTGCCGCGATCGCACAACGCGCAGCGCTATTTGTCGGAAACGACAGTGGAGCCATGCATATTGCCGCAGCAGTGGGCACACCGATGGTGGCATTATTCGGTCCCTCAAATCCCGATGAGTGGGGACCGCGTGGCGGACCGGCTGAGGTCATCTACAAGGGGCTTGATTGCCGCGCATGTTTTCATCCAACCTGCATGCGGGAAGAAGAGAATTGCATGAAACAGATCGATCTTGGCGAGGTGCTCGCCAGGATTCAACGGTTGATTCCACTAGGTCGCCGCAGCGGAACATCCGAATCCGCCTGCCGCTGATTGACGAAGGACGCATACACGATGGAAACGGTTGCCTGTATTCTCTGTGGATCCACTGGTGGAACGGCGCGAGTCATTCCGTCCACCGGTGCGTGCAATGCTGACGTCAAGGATGAGACCTTCACTCTGATCACCTGTCCCTGTGGGTTCACGTATCTGAATCCGCGACCGACCCGAGAGGAGATCAAGGCCTATTATCCATCGGAGTATTATCCCCCGGCCGAACTCTCCAGTCGGACGAAGGTGGATCGCTTGTTTAAGCGGTTGTCGAAAGTGATGAAGAAGGGGATTCGGGAAGAGTTTTACGGGTATCCCGGCACGAGCCGCAGCTGGGTGGTCCGGCTGCTCAGGCGTATCGCGCTCTATCCGGAATATTGGCATTTGCGATTTGCTGGACGCGATATTCTTCCGTTCAAAGGCCAGGGGCGATTGTTAGACGTCGGGTGCGGCCCAGGGCGACTGCTCCAAGAGCTTCGCGGGCAGGGCTGGGATGTGTACGGGGTGGATTTCAGCCCGGTCGCCGTCAGCCGGGCACAGAGCGTCGGATTGAACGTGAAGGAGGGCGACCTCTTAACGGCAGGATTTGAGAGCAATTATTTCGACGTCGTGAACTTCAGTCATTCGTTAGAGCATGTGTTTGATCCGGTTGCCACCCTTCAGGAGGCCCGTCGAATCTTGAAGCCGGGAGGCCGGGTACTGCTTTTTCTCCCGAACGCAGGGAGTGCCGAAGCGGCATTGTTCGGCGATTGGTGGGTTGCCTGGGACCCTCCACGGCATTTGTTCCATTTCGATCGGCGCTCAAGTGCGAGACTCCTTGAATTGGCAGGCTTTCAGGCTGTGAAGACAACGACCAGCACAAGTAAGTCGTCTTTCCTGGGGAGCGCAGATTGTTATTTTCAGTACGTCGCAAAGAGTCAACGGAAACATGGCAGCGTGTTGCGCCATGTGGCGGGTGTGGGTTGTCTCGTCCTTGGGCATCTTGGATATGGAGGAGAACTCAAGGCGATGGCTGAAAAACCATCCTAAGACATGAAGATTCTATTTGTCGTTGATCAACTCCAGGACCTGGTTTCCGATCCGTTGTATATTGGTCTTGTTAGGTTATTAGGCCGGGAACAGGTGGTCGATTTTCCCTCCAAGAACATTTTTCACAGACCTGAAGATAAGCGGTGGTTCCTTCCGCAAGTTCCAGACCTCGGGTATTCGGAAACCGATATTTGCGATTTGTTGCGGGACAAGGCGTTCGATCTGGTCTGTGTTGCTTCGCACCGGTCTGACTGTCTTGCCAATCTGGAGCGGCTGAGCCAAGCGGTTCCGCTCCCGCCCATCGTCTACATTGACGGCGCGGACGATTCGCGTATTCGACATGAAGTGGATGCGCGATTCCAGTTCGCGGCGTATTTCAAACGCGAGTACCGCTGGACTTCGACGTCGAAGTTGGGGCGTTTTGTGGACTGTGCCAGGGCCTTCCATTTCAATCGCCGATTATTCGAGCGGACCCATCCGCTCACGATGTGTGTGGTGCCCGATGCTATTCCTCAGCACCATGGCTGCGCGAAGGATATCGACGTGTCGTTCTATGGCATTGCCTCGCACCAAAAACGAGCGCAAGCCATGGCCCTCCTCGAACCGCTGGCGCATGAGGGGCTGACGGTGGCGGCAGGATTGTATGCGGCGGCGACGGATAAGGCGTATAAGCTCGAAGCGACAACCCTGAAGCGATTGATCGCCAAGATCAGGGATCCTTCTACGGTGCCGGAGGAAATCCAGCGACGAAAACTCTCGCCGGAGGACTATTATCGCACCCTGGCGAGATCGAAGGTGGCCGTCTCGATACGGGGAGGAGGGTTCGATACGTTGCGCTATTGGGAGATCGTCGCCAGTGGAACTTTTCTGCTATCCGAGAAACCTGACATTGTGATTCCGCATAACTACGAGCATCGTACACATGCCGTCTTTTGCCAACCCGATTTGAGTGATTTGCAGACGTTGGTCCGATACTATGCCTCCCACGATGCCGAGCGGGAAGCCATTGCAGGTGCAGGGCACGCCCATCTGCTGAAATTTCATGCCTGTGAACCGCGCGCCGCGCAGTTCTTGGAGATATGCCGGAACGCTTTATAGGGAACGCGATGAAAAAAATTAGTCTTGTGATCCCCGTGTATAACCAGTTGGACTATACGAGGCAATGTCTCGAATCCATCGCGCGTTGCACGGAGCAACCCTATGAACTCATCATCGTGGACAATGCCTCGACCGATGGAACGCAGGAGTTTCTGCGCGACGTGAAGGCGACGGTGATCACGAATCAACAGAACCTCGGCTGCGCCAAGGCGTGGAATCAGGGCGTGCGCGCCAGCCACGGCGAGGTTATCGGTATTCTGAACAACGATATCGTTGTGACGAAGGGCTGGATCGAAGGCCTGCTGGAATTTATGGAGCAGGCGGATCACGGGATTGTCAGCCCTGCGGCACGCGAGGGGCACCTGAATTACGATTTGAACGCCTATGCCATCGAATTTACGCGATCATGCAAGGACGCCACGCGGGCAGAGTTATATGGAGCCTGTCTGGTAATCAAACGTGAGGTATTTGATCGTGTCGGTTTGTTCGACGAGGCCTTTGCCTATGGGGGCTGCGAAGACATCGACTTTTTTTGGCGCGCGCAGGCAGCGGGGTTTTCGGTCGGTATGACGGGATCGGTCCTCATTCATCATTTCAGCATGGTGACGCAGGATGCCATCAAGCGATCCGAGACCAAGGTGTACCCCGCCGAAAATCTTGCCCATTTCAAAAAGAAGTGGAATCGAACCGTGCGTGGCAATTGGGCTGCACGGCGCTGGACCAATATCAGGAACAAATGGATCAAGCGGTACGAACGATTTCGCTATGGGCATACGCTGATCGAGAAATGTGATGGATAAGATGACGATCGGGTTGTTGACATATGCCCGCAGCCCGTTCGAGTCGACGGTAGATTGTGCCTGCCCGATGAAGCGCTTTCGGAGGCCTCTCTTCTCCAAAGCTGCAGTCTGGTCTAAATAAGTATCCAGTGTCGCCAGTTTCACCCACGACCCTCCGTGGGCCTCAGTGCGATAATTTCTCTTGACTCACAATGGCTTGTATGTTCATATCGTGAACGCAACGCTCTGTTGGGGTTGTGCTCATGAACGTACAAGGTCAACGGGATCTCCTTTTGCTCTCAGAAGTCGAGCGCGACGCTGGCGTGACGCAGCGATCACTCTCGACGAAACTTGGTGTGGCGCTTGGCCTGACGAATCTGTATCTCAAGCGTCTCGCTCGCAAGGGCTGCATCAAGATCACCACCATCCCTCGCAACCGCATTCAGTATCTGTTGACCCCGCAAGGACTCGCAGAAAAGTCTCGACTGACCTATCTCTATATGCAGCACTCTCTCTCGTACTACCGAGACATGCGTGCTCGGCTTAAAGAGATGATGTCCAGGCTCGACGGCTCGCATGGTCAGCGGGTGGTGATCTACGGAACGACTGAATTAGCCGAATTGGCCTATCTGTCGCTTCGAGAGATGAATATTGATTGTGTAGGATTTATTGACGGAAGCGCGCGTGAGTCGTTTCTGTCTTGCCCCGTTTCTTCACCTGACCAGGTGAGTCGATGGCAATTTGATTGGGTCTTGATTACGGATCTCGAGCATGCGTCAGCCTGTGAAGAGCAGTTAGTCCAGTCGGGCGTGCTTCGAGAAAAGGTGTTGAGCCTCGGCCTACGGGTATAAGCCCAGGCCGCGTTCGTGCGCGGCGGAAATGTGTGCGGTACGTGCGATCTGGATCTGTAAGTGAAAGGGCGGAGCTGTGCTCGGACCTCAGTCGCAGTCACGTTGGTATGCATTGCGGACGCGATCTCGTCATGAAAAGATCGTGCGCGACCAGCTTGCGAATCAGGGGATTGAGCCGTTATTGCCGACGGTCAAGCGACTGAGCCAATGGAAGGATCGGAAAAAAGAGGTCGAGGTTCCTCTCTTTTCTGGATACTGCTTTGTCCGCTTTGCATCTGACCAAAAGCTGCCGGTGTTGAAGACGATCGGTGTGGTTGATATTGTCGGTGCCAGCCATTGTCCGGAACCGATCGAGGACGAGGAGATTGCGGCGCTCAGAATTCTCATGACCAGTGTGCTGCCGTATGATTCGCATCCGTATCTGCACGAGGGCATGCAGGTGGAAGTAATTCGAGGTCCGTTGCAAGGGGTTCGCGGAATTCTCTTGCGTAAAGAAAAGCACCACCGCTTGGTATTGGGTGTTCGCCTCATTCAGCAAGCCGCAGCAGTAGAGATCGATGTGAACGATGTGGTGCCGGCCTAGGCGTCTGTTCCACGATTGTATGCTCCTTTCGCGACATTTAGCCGTTGCATAATGAACTCAGTCGCTGTATCCCCGCAGCTTTCCCCTTCACAGTCTCTCGGCCAGAGAGCGATGCTCAAGAAGCAGGCCATTCGGGATCGATTCGACCGCTTAGCGTCTGAACGAGAATCGTGGCAATGGCGGGCATCCTGCTATTACAACGATCAGCGACGCTACCTCCGGTTTTTGATACCGGAGGGCCTGAGGGTGTTGGAAATTGGATGTGGGTTGGGTGACCAGCTTGCGGCGCTCAAACCACAGCGTGGATTAGGGATTGATCTCAGTGAGGCCATGGTCAGGGAAGCCACCAGGCGCCACCCGGAATTGGAATTTCTGGTCGGAGATGGAGAAGCGCTGGCACTTGATGAGACATTCGACGTCATTCTGCTCGTCGATCTCGTCGGACATGTGCTCGACGTTGAAGCGACATTGAAGCAGCTCCGTCGCTGTTGTACTCCCACGACTCGCATTGTCATTGCGTACTACAATTTCTTGTGGGAGCCCGTCCTCAGATTGCTGGAGCAGGTAGACCTGAAAATGCCGCAAGAGGAGCAAAGCTGGCTTTCGCCAGCGGATATCAGAAATCTTCTCCGGCTGGCCGACTTTGAGGTCGTGAAGGCGGAACGGCGTCTGTTGATGCCTCTGGGCATCCCGATTCTTTCGAGCATCGCGAATCGATTTCTGGCCTATTTCCCAGGACTGACTCATCTGTGTCTCTGTCACTATATGGTGGCCCGGATGCGCACCGTGGCTGCGCATGAACCGCAGACGGTGACGGTCGTGATTCCCTGCCGCAATGAGAAAGGGAACATCGAGGCGGCTGTCGCGCGTCTTCCCTCTTTTGGCCGTCATCAAGAGGTTATCTTCGTCGATGGCCATTCGACGGATGGAACTCCCGATGAGATTCAGCGGGTGATCGCGCAATATCCTGAGAAAGACATCACGTTGCTCGTGCAAGATGGAAAGGGCAAGGGCGACGCCGTGCGCAAGGGCTTTACGCATGCCACGGGGGACATTCTCATGATTCTCGATGCGGATCTCACGATGCCTCCGGAAGACCTCCCTAAATTCTATGAGGCGATTACGAGCGGCAAGGGGGAGTTCATCAATGGAAGCCGACTGGTCTATCCCATGGAACACGAAGCCATGCGCTATCTGAATCTGTTGGGGAATAAGTTTTTCAGCATGGCGTTTTCCTGGTTACTCGGTGAACGGATTAAGGACACGCTCTGTGGAACGAAAGTATTGTTCCGGAGAGACTACGAACGCATTGTCGCGAATCGATCATATTTCGGCGAGTTCGATCCCTTCGGTGATTTCGATCTGCTGTTCGGGGCGTCCAAGCTCAATCTCAAGATTCTCGAAGTGCCCATCCGTTACCAGGAGCGAACCTACGGGACTACTAATATCCATCGCTTCACGCATGGGTGGCTCCTGCTGAAGATGACGGTGTATGGTTTCTTCCGGCTGAAGGCTGTGTAATGTCCGATGAGATTTTACGGCGACACCAGATGGTCTGGCAGGAAAAGCCCCTGCTTCGGATGCTTTACGGGGAATGGTATCGAGAGATCGCCGGATGGCTTCAGCCGGGGCGAACGCTCGAAGTCGGCGGTGGGACAGGGAATCTCAAGGAGTTTGCCCCGTCCGTGGTCTGTACCGATATCGTTAGCTTGCCGTGGTTAGACGCGGTCGTGGATGCGCAGCGGCTCCCATTCACAAGCGGCAGTTTTGCCAATATCGTGCTAGTTGACACCATGCACCATCTTGAAAACATTCGGTACTTCTTCGATGAGGCACTCCGCATACTGCAGCCTGGCGGCCGCATCATCATTATGGACCCATATATCTCGGTCTGCTCTTGGCCCGTCTACCATTTCCTGCATCCAGAGCCGGTGGATTTCAGTCAAGATCCTCTTACATTGAGCCCTATGAAGGCTGGACGAAAACCATTTGACGCGAACCAGGCCATTGCGACGATTCTATTTGAGCGATCGAGCAGGCGTTTTCACGAGTTGTATCCAAGCTTGAGAAAACTCCGCCACCATCGCCTAGCCTTCTTCGCCTATCCGCTTAGCGGCGGTTTTGATCATCCTTCTTTGATGTCGACGTGGATGGCACTTCCCCTTCTAGCTCTTGAACGTCTCCTGGGCGTATTGAGTCGATATCTCGCCTTTCGACTGCTCGTCGTGCTGGAGAAGGGATCTACCCGAGGGGATTTCTAAACAGTTGAGCGCATGAGCCGATGATGGACGCGGAGATTGCGGCACTCAGGACTCTGATGACCAGTGCGCGGCTATACGACTCACACGCATATCTCCAGAAGCATCATAGTGGAGGTTGTGCAAGAGCCGCTTCTGGGAGTGCACGAGATCTTTTCCAAAAAGAAAAGTGTCCAGGCGTATAGTTTGGTGTCGGTTGATTCAGCAGGCGGCGGTGGAGATCGATGTGCGGGATTCGGTGCCAGCGTAGTGGCATACAGAGGCAGTCCCCATGCAACATTGCGAGGGTGGGTGACAGAGGCGCGTTTCGTTATTATCCCGTAGATTGCCTCTCACGACGCGTGCGGTACGGTCAGAAATACATACTTTCTGCTGAATGAAGCAAGCTCAGGGTCGCAATGATTAAGACCTTCAGAAAACTCCTCGATCTCCTGGCGCCCCATGAACGCCGCCGCGCGGTTCTACTGCTGGGCATGATCCTGGTCATGGCGTTCCTCGAAGTGGGCGGCGTGGCGTCGATCGTGCCTTTTATGGCGGTGCTGGCCAACCCGGAAGTGATCGAGACAAACGCGATTCTCGCGCGCATCTACGACATGTTCGGCTTTACGGACCGTCAGGCCTTTCTGCACTTTACGGGTGTGATGGTTTTTATGGCCCTGTTGGTTTCTATCACTTTCAAGGCATTGGTCACCTACGTCCAATTGCGCTTTACCATGATGCGTGAATACAGCATCGGCCGAAGGTTGGTGGCGGGCTACCTGAACCAGCCGTACGCCTGGTTCTTGAATCGTCACAGCGCGGATTTGGGCAAGACGGTGTTGTCGGAGGTAAACAAGGTTATTGGCGGCGCGATGATACCGATGATGCAACTAGTGGCACAGAGTGCAGTGGTGCTCATGCTTCTGATGCTGCTGCTCGCGGCAGACCCGTGGCTGGCTTTGGTTGTAGGGGGGGTGTTGGGTTTGGCCTATGGGGTCATCCTTAAGCTCATGCGCGGCTATCTGTCGCGCATCGGTTCCGAGTGTTTAGAGGCCAATAAGATGCGCTTCACCGTAGTGAGTGAGGCCTTTGGCGGCATCAAGGAAATCAAGGTGGGCGGTCTCGAAGAATCGTATATCCAACGTTTCGCTCGTCCGGCGAAGATTTTCGCCGGGCATCAAGCCTCTAGCCAAATCATCGCCCAACTGCCGCGGTTTGTGCTAGAGGCTCTGGCCTTTGGCAGCATGGTGCTGGTCGTGCTGTATATTATGGCGGGCACAGGCGGTATTGCGAAGGCATTGCCCATCATTGCGTTGTACGCCTTTGCCGGTTACCGGTTGATGCCAGCTCTGCAGCAAATCTATGTGAGCATCACGGCCTTGCGTTTCGCCGGGCCGAGCCTCAACGCCCTGCATGCTGACCTTATAGCCCTCGCGCCGAAACAGCCCTCGTATGTTCAGGTTGCACAGTTCATACTGAACCAGGCCATCACGCTTAAAGAGATCACCTACACCTACCCCAATGCCGCACAGCCTGCTCTGGTGGATCTCAACATCACCATCCCGGCGCGCAGCACCATTGGTCTGGTGGGGACCACCGGCAGCGGCAAGACCACCACTGTGGACCTGATCCTGGGCCTGCTGGATCCCAGCAGTGGCACCCTGGCCGTCGACGGCACGGTGATTGGTCCAGAGAACCGTCGCCAGTGGCAGCGCGTTATTGGCTATGTGCCTCAACATATCTATCTGGCCGATGACACAGTAGCGGCCAATATCGCCTTTGGTGTGGCGCCTGAGCAGATCGATCAAAACGCCGTAGCGAACGCCGCTCGCATCGCCAACCTGCACGACTTCGTAACCAATGAATTGCCCCATGGCTACGCAACCACTGTCGGTGAGCGGGGCGTGCGTCTATCGGGTGGTCAACGTCAACGGATCGGCATTGCCCGTGCTCTGTATAACAACCCGCAGGTGCTGATTCTTGATGAAGCTACCAGCGCGCTGGACAACCTTACGGAACAGGCCGTAATGGATGCGGTTCACAACCTAGGGAAGAAGGTTACTATTATTCTCATCGCCCATCGCCTCACCACCGTACGCGAGTGTGACCAGATTTACTTGCTGCGACATGGTCGAGTGGTGGGGCAAGGCCGCCATGACGAATTGATGGAGGAAAACGAGACCTTTAGGGCGATGAAGGCGCGGTGATGATAAACATAAGACAAGCAACGGCAATCATTCATTCGACGCGAGAGATACCGTTGTCTGGTAGGGATATAGAGTGAAGTCAATGGGGATCATTGACGTAACGAGCTGTCCGGTTTGCGGTAGCGATAGTCGGCAGGAAGCCAGTGATGGGATCGCTTCCGTCCGTAAAGACAGTGGGCGCCACTATCTGAAGTTTGCGGCCTATAAGCTGGGGCTCACCATTGAGCAGGTATTGGAAGCAATCAAGGTCTTCCAATGTGACAAGTGCCACAGTTATTACTGCGACCCTTGGATCAGCGGTGAAACCGCCTCTTATATTTTCACCGAAGGTGCACCGGACCACATGGCCGGATGGGGCAATTTCGAACATTGGGTCAGCAGCCCTTCCCCTAATACCGTCGAGGCCGCAAACCGGAGGCTCTATCAATTACTGGAAGGCAAGATTGGTCAGATTGCCAGATATGCCGAATATGGTTGTCCATTCCAGGGTTTCCTTCTTTTGTTTAGAGGGATGGAAGTTTCCCCGGAAAAAAGGATTGCCCTCTTTTCTGAAGCCATAACACGCTCTCCCGACGTCCGTTGGACAACAAGCCCTCGCATATTCAATGGAATGCAGCGCTTTGCCGGTTGGCTGACTGCAGGCTATCACCGAATTCGCTTAATGAAGGAAACCGGGCGAAATGGTAAGGGCCAGTCTTTTACCTCCCGCCATCCCCTGCCTGCGAAACGGACATTGTTCACTCAGGAAACAACCAAACATTGGGGCAACAACTGCGTTCGGTACGGTGGAAGTTGCAGTTACTATAGCAGTCGGATCCTTGGAGCCGATGTCCTGCCGTTCGATGAAAAGCTCAGGTTGCTTACTGATGGCGCAGAAGCCGAGTTTGATCTGCTAGGCATATTCAACATGCTTGACCATACCAACGCACCCACAGAAGTTTTGCGAGATAGTCTTCGACTCGCCCGCAACGTAGTTGTTGTCAATCATCATGCGTCTATGGCGGGAAAACAGCACCTGTTTGCCTTCCATGACTCGTTCCCCCAGTGGCTGGCTTCTACCCTGGACGGCGCCAAGATTGAGGACCTTTCTGCTCTCCTGCCTCAGGACAGTGCCAAGGGTTACAACCATATTTTGATTTCACGGAGCTAGCCCGTATAGCTATATGCGCTAGCTGATCGACGCATTCTTTCAAAAACCATAGGTTTCCGTCTCTCTACTTACATAAACAGTTCCAGATTATGCCAAGCAAATTTGATGCATGCCCTTACTGCAATAGTCTGCAGTACGAAGTTGTCTTGGAGGTATTGAATCCTGAGCTTGATACCTATTCAACGCTAATCGGGGTCACGTTCCCTCCTCCTGTTTGCTACTATGAGTGTTCAAGCTGCGGACTGACGTATCGGAACCAGACATTTACGGCTGTGGAGGCCTCCGCTCTCTACCAATCCGCTTATCGCAATCACATCTTGAAGAAAAATACTGCGGACGAATATTTCAACAAGGTGATTGGCATTCCTGCTGCAGAAAGTGAGCTGGACGCAAAAATCAGCCATCTGAACAGTCTCATTAGAGGAAAATCTGTAAGGACAGCTGTCGACATCGGTTGCGGGGTTGGTGCATTCATGTATAAGCTACACGCGAGTAATCCTGGAATTAGCGTCTTCGGCATAGAGCCAACAACAGACTTTGCAATAGTCGCGTCCAGCAGAAACGACACTGAGGTGTTGAATAAGCCGTATGATGGTTTTGATCTTTCGGGATATGATCTCGTATCTTGTATCCATGTATTGGAGCATACGGAGCAGCCTTGGACATTCATCTCAGCCTTGAACCGCAATATGCGGCCCAATGCCTATCTATATATTGAGACGCCCTCCACGGAAGATATTGTTGCGCTACCTGCTGATCACGATCGTTTCATGAGCCCCCATAATTATCTGTTCTCGAAGAAGTTTATGCAGGCTCGGTTTGCCGAAACGGATTTCGCCATTCTTGACATCGGCTACGCCGGGACGCATCGCGGAAAAGTTGATTTGCGTATTTTTGCTGTCCGAAAATAGCCGCCACTTATCTGTAACATTGCGGCCAGATATGGACATTAAGTTTTCGGCTCCTGAACAGGTTTCTATTCTCGTTGTCGACAGTGGCGGCCATGATATTTCGGAATTGTTTGCACCATTGTTCCGGAATGCCTCCTATGCCTGTATTGAGCCCAAGAAGCTGGGTGGTCACATCACTATATCGGTAATGCTGAGGACTATTTATTATTCACTGCTAACTCGAAGGGTGTTGGTTGGGTATATCACAGCATTAGTTCGAAGCATTCGTCCAAGCATCGTGATCACTTTCGTTGATAATAGCTTGCTTTTCCAGCGTTTGGCACGCCACCATAAAAATAAGGGGCCTCGGTTTCTTGCCATTCAAAATGGAGTAAGAATGCTGACGCGAGACAACCCCAAGGGCACATCCCAGGTTTATCATTCTGAATTTGCCTGCCTTGGGCAGCATGATGTTGATCAGTACAAGAGGCATGGAGCGCAGGTGGACTATTTCTATCCGATTGGCTCCTTGCGAGATGCTTATTATCGGGAACGGCAACCCAGACCGCCTGCTATCAAGCGTTTTGATCTCTGCCTGATTTCTCAAATTAAGCCCCAGCACTACAAGGTTTATCCCCAGACGATGCGAAGCCTTACCCTCTTAGCCCAGCATCTCAAGCGATTTTGCGCGACCCATGGCACCACATTGTGTATTGCTGCCCGGCGTCATCCTGAAACGAACGCGCGCCTATTTGAATGGGAGAAGAACTGGTTTCACGAACACATCGGTGCCCAGGCAGAAGTCATTCCCAATGCCCCGGGGGAATACACCAGTTACGCGTTGGTGGACCAAAGTCGAGTTTCGTTAGCACAGCACACAACTCTGCTCCACGAAGGTTTTGGCCGCGGGAATCGGGTGATGTCATGCAACTTCACCGGCGATCCTCAGTATGACTTTCCTGTAGAAGGCCCCTGGAAACTAAACACTCCCGACTATGAAGCCTTCGAAGCGCAGCTCTTGCGTCTGTTGAAAATGAGCGATGACGAGTATTCAAGGCAAGCCGGCAGATGGCCCCAATATCTCATTGGATACAACCCGGCTGCCCCAACGCACCATTTCCTGCAACAGTTGATTGCCGACGCGATCCAAGGACTGCCTCTTCACAATCCACGTCTCGCTAGCTGAGAATATTGCTCATATGAACCCTACAACTGGACGTTTAGATGCCATACAAAGTCGTGCGGATGGCGAAGCGCAACGGCTCAAACACATGCTCGACCATATGGATACCAATCGGGCGTACATTCACGCTCGAGCCCTTCGCGGTGGTGATCTAGATGGGCGCCTGTTACAAGAATTCCGGGACCGTTTCCGATGGTATCGCGAGTCCTGGCGAGATCTACCGCGTCGTGCCGTCGAGCAAAAATTGACAGGGAGCAGCTTCATCGATGCGGGCATTCCCCCTTTGTGCGTTGACATCGAAGTCGCCGCCTTATGCGATTTGGCTTGCCCGTTCTGTTACCGCCAATTCATTGCTACCCCTGACAAGATCATGGCTGACGAGCTGGCGTTTCGCCTGATCGATCAAGCTGCCGATCTCGGGGTGCCCTCCATGAAATTCAACTGGCGGGGAGAGCCACTGCTCCACCCGCGCCTGCCCGAGCTGATTGCTCATGCGAAACGGCGTGGCATCCTTGAGACCATCATCAATACCAACGCCACCTGTTTGGACGAGAAAACAGCAGAAGCGCTCATTGATGCAGGCCTGGACCTCATCATCTACTCGTTTGATGGAGGCTCAAAGGCAAGCTATGAGCGAATGCGTCCCGGCCGCTTCAAAGAGAACAGTTTCGACGACGTCTACTGCAACATCCGCCGGTTTGCTAATATTCGTGCTGCTAAGGGAGCGGTATTTCCTCGCACTAAGATCCAGATGATCCTGACCGAGGAAACCTTCACCGAGCGCGACAACTTCTATCTCCTGTTCGAGGACTGTGTCGATGACGTGTCAGTGAAGCAGTATACGGAGCGTGGGGGGAAACTGTCTGGGCTCGACGAACCCACGCGTCAGAGACTCGGGAAGGCCCTCGCTGGCAGGAATCTCTCGTCCGACACGCCATTTTTTCGCGACAAGGACGACAAGCTGTTCGTCGCCACCGGACGACTGCCATGCGAACAACCGTACCAGCGCCTACTCATCACTTACGACGGGCGTGCCGGCATGTGTTGCTACGACTGGGGGGCGCAACATCCGGTCGGCTATGCCGACAAATTGACCATTGAGCTTGGCGAAAGCGAGTACACAGGTATTGTTGAACGGGCGCGAGCAGGCGGCAAGGGTTTTATTCAACTCAAGGCGGTTGATATGCCCAAGCAATACAACCGCCTATCCCCGGTCGTGCAAACACTCTCCGAAATCTGGACCGGCCATGAAATCGACGCCGTCCGCACTGCCCATGTTGAAGGCCGAGTCGGCGATATCGACATCTGCAAAGCCTGCCCCTTCAAAGAGACCTATCGCTGGGAGGCGATCGAGGAGTAAGCCTCGTAACGCAATCCATGCTGTTCAATTCCATCGAATGTATTTTTGTGTTTCTTCCGGGGGTCGCACTCGGTTATTTCGTGCTGGGCAAGCGGTCGCCGAACGCCGCCATCGTTTGGCTCGTAGCGGCCTCTCTGGCTTTTTATGCTTGGTGGGATCCCCGCTATCTCACGTTGCTGGTAGGTTCCGTAGTATTTAACTACCTGATCGGCCGACGCATTGGTGCTGGTCGGTACACGGCATTTTGGTTGGCGTTGGGCATCGTCACCAACCTGTGTCTCCTTGGCTACTATAAGTATGCCAATTTCTTTCTCGACAATCTCGTGCTGGTCTCGGGCCATGCATTCTCGGTGGATCGCATCATTCTTCCCTTGGGTATCTCCTTTTTCACTTTCACCCAAATCGCCTATCTGGTAGATGTCTGGCGGAGCGAAGCGCGCGAATATCACTTCACGAAGTACCTCTTGTTTGCCACTTTTTTCCCGCACCTGATTGCCGGTCCCATCCTGCATCACAAGGAAATCATGCCCCAGTTCGACGATGCGCAAACGTTCCGCGTCAATTGGGAGCGGATAGCCGAAGGACTTTCGTTCTTCGCGTTGGGCCTGGCCAAGAAAATCCTGCTAGCGGACAACATCGCTCCTTACGCAACCGATGTATTTGAAGCCGCCAGAATGGGCAGCGTTTCTTTTTTGGAAGCCTGGCAGGGTTCGCTATCTTATACGCTTCAGCTCTATTTCGATTTTTCAGGCTACTGCGATATGGCGATCGGCGCAGCCCTACTTTTCGGTATACGCATGCCGGTCAATTTCGCATCCCCCTACAAATCGCTCAGCATTATCGAATTTTGGCGTACCTGGCACATGACTCTCGCGCGTTTTCTGCGCGACTATCTGTACATCCCTCTCGGCGGAAACCGCGTGGGGGAACTGCGGCGGTATTTGAATCTGATCATTGTCATGCTGCTTGGAGGACTCTGGCATGGCGCCGGCTGGACGTTCGTGGTGTGGGGCGGCCTCCATGGTATGTATCTACTGATCAATCATGCTTGGCGTTCAGCGTTTCGGGCTAGCGCGCCCAACATCGCATTGAACGCAGCCTATTGGGTACTGACCTTTATCTGTGTCGTTTTCGCGTGGGTGTTCTTTCGGGCGGATAGCCTGCAAACCGCTATAAACATGATGTACGGCATGCTCGGGCTCCAGGGGTTTGTCCTGGAGTTAAATTATCGTGCCTATTTCGGCCCGCTGGCCCATTGGCTGGAAGCTCTCGGTTTCACGTTCGCGCCGGCCACGCAAATGCGTGTTGCCGCCCTCCCATGGATTCTCGGCTTGCTCGCGATTTGCCTGGCGCTGCCGAACTCCCAGCAATGGATATGGGATAAAAAACCGCTCCTTGCCGCCAAACAGTTCGGGCTTCTTTGTTGGCGCCCCACAACAGTCTATGGTCTCACCTTGGGCGCTCTGGCAACTTACGCCATCTCAAAGATCGGGCAGCCCAGTGAATTTCTTTACTTCAACTTCTGAGCTGACATGCGCTTCGCTGTCGTATTTCTCACCGTTCTGCTCCTCACTCAACTTGTTATTCTTGGTATCAATATTTATGAGGACGAGGAAGGTCGAATGTGGCGGGGCTATCCACGAGAACGCTGGATGGCCGCGAAGATGCTTGAGGGCTACGACATCGCCGGGCGTCAAGATTTCCGCATCCGTGCATTGGTCACTGAAACCATCGGCCAACGGCTGGCCGCACCGGAAATCGTCGTGTTGGGCTCCAGTCGGGCGCTGCTGGTTGGTGAGAAGATGTTGCGTGAGTCGAGTGTCAGCAATAACGCCATTTCGTCGGCTCGTTTGGTGCACTACTTCAGCGTCCTCGGGCAGTACGCACAGCGGGGCATGACTCCCAAAGTTGTGCTCATCGGTGCGGACCCCTGGATCTTCAAGGAAGAACGCTTTGTTATCTGGCCTATGGAGGAGGGAGTGCGCACATTGGCGCCCCAACTGCGCATCGACCCGAAACGCATGGGGATGAACGACGCACTGCACTGGACCGGCTATTTTTCCGGACTCAAAGCTTGGAAAGGGCTGACCAGTCCAGATAGCGTCGAGAATGAGTGTGGCCTGGACCAACTTCGTTTCGATGACGCTAGCCCCTGCGCTGTGCGCAGGCATGACGGCAGCCTCAAGTACCCGGAAGATCAAATCACGCTTTCCCCTGAATCAATCGCGGCGGAAGTGCTGCGAAGCGCACGCGGTCGCATGCATTCCTACGACGGGTATCGCGAGTTGGACGCGGAACGCATTCAGGCTTTTCGTCAATTCCTGATATACCTTCAATCCAAGGGTATTCGGATCGCTATTTTTCTGGCGCCCTATCACCCGCTGGTCGAGGAGCATCAGCAGGGGAGACGGGACTGGAAATTGACACAGGACGCAGAAGCGTCAATTCGAGGCATCGCCCAACCACTGAACATACCTGTTTTGGGCGCATATAGTGCCGCTAAAGCTCAATGCGCGGCTTCGGAATTCTATGACGGCATTCACGCTAAAGAATCCTGCATTCAACGCATCCTTTCCCCTTTCATAGATCATGGGGCGAGAGCAGAAACCGGTTCAGTACGCTAGCATGCGAGTCTGTTTGATCAGCAGCACGGTGCAACCACTCGTTGCGTTTAACGAGTGGTTGCCGGCAACGAGATTCGAGGGCCTACATGAGTCGTATTGAAGTCGTCGCCGAAATTGCCAATGCACATCAGGGCAATCCAAAGTTGGCGCTGGAGCTGGCGCTTCGGGTCTTGGACGCAGGGGCTGATGCGGTCAAGTTTCAAATATATTTTGCCCATGAGCTCTTGGTTCGGGCACATCCGCGCTATGCTCACTTTGAACGCCAATCGTTCTCTCGCGACGTCTGGAAAGAACTCATTCTTTCCCTGAAAAACAGGGGCGGGCGTGTTTATTGCGACGTCTTTGGCCTGGATGCACTGGGGGTTGCTTGTGCCTCAGGCGTTGATGGTTTCAAGGTACATTCGTCCGACTTGGGCAATCAACCGCTGCTGCAAACCTTGGCAAACTTGCCTGCAACGCGTGTTTTTCTATCGACCGGCGGTAGCACTGCTCGAGAAATCGCCTATGCGATCAATCTGCTAGGCCGGAAGCACCGGCCTGTGCTGCTGCATGGTTTTCAAAGCTACCCGACGGCGGTGGAGGATTCAACGCTCAAGCGACTATCTTGGCTGCAGGACAATTTTGGCACGGTAGCCGATATTGGATATCAGGACCATGTCGATGGTAGTGATCCGTTTGCGATCACCCTGCCGCTACTAGCTATTGCCATGGGTGCCCAGGTTATCGAGAAACATGTAACCCTGGACCGCGCCGCAAAGGGGGTCGACTACTATTCATCTCTGGAACCTCACGAGTTTGCCAATTTCGTTGCCGAAGTGCGTAAAAGTGAAACCGCACTGGGAGCACGTCCTGACACCTTCAGTGCGGCAGAACGCCAATACAGGAACACGGTAAAGAAACGCTGGGTGGCGGCTGTTGACTTGCCGGCGGGGACAATTCTTGCTCCCTCGGATTTGTTGATGAAGCGCGTTCCCGACGACGGTCGCGATGCAGCCGAATTGGAACAGTTGATTGGCCGGTCATTGACGCATGACCTGGCAGTTGAAGATATTGTCACTCGAGCCGACGTCAACTGCACCACTTGGGCGATGGTTGTTGCGCGCTCGCGCTCCAGCCGGCTTCCTGGCAAGGCCTTGCTCGACATGGCTGGCATGCCAGCGCTTCAGCATCTACTGGAGCGACTCAAGCAGGTAAAATCAATCGACCGTATCGTTTTCTGCACGACGACGCTGGACGAGGACACCCCCTTGGCACAGCTGGCCGAAGCGTGCAATGTCTCTGTAAGCCGGGGTCCCGTGGAAGACGTGCTCGGACGCATGCTGGGAGCACTCGAAGGACACGAGGTTGATGTCGTGCTGCGCGTCACAGGCGACGATATTTTGGTCGATCCCGACTACGTCGATCGCGGCCTCGCACATCATCTTGCCAGCAACGCCGAATATTCCGACCTCAAGGCCTTACCAAGCGGCACCGAAGTCGAATACTTCGACGCCCGCTTGTTGCGGCAGATTCACCGCTTGGCCAAAGCCCCAGAAGGCACCGAGTACCTGACGTTCTACGTCACTCATCACAGCGATCAGTACCGTATTGGCCACATCCCTGTTGATCAAAAGCACGCGCACAACTGGCGGTTGACGCTGGATACCGCGGAGGACTATGAAGTCATTCGCAAACTCCTGGAGGGCATGCGCGCCAAAGGCAAACCCCTCGATTACCGCTTGGACGACATTGTCGAGTTTTTTATCAATCATCCCGAAATACTGGCGATCAATGCCGGTGTTCGGCAACGACAAGCCCCGCCGCAGGTCGACACCGCCATTGTATGGAGTCGATTACTTGGGCAGCCCTAACCGGAACGCAATATGAGCATTGAGCACGATCAAGCCCCGCTGGTGACCGTCTACATCACAAGCTACAACTACGAGCGGTACATTCGTCAGGCGATTGAAAGCGTATTGGCGCAGACGCTACAGGATTTTGAACTGATCGTCATTGACGATGGCTCGACGGACAACTCGCGTGCCATCATAGAAGCCTATGCCGTCCACCCCAAGATTCTGCCGATTTTTCAGCAGAACAAGGGGCTCAACGTCACCAATAACATCGCACTGCGCGTGGCCCGAGGGCGCTATATCATGCGCCTGGACGCCGACGACTGGTTGGACCCACACGCCATCGAGGTATTGAGCAATGTCCTGGAGCGCCATCCCAATGTTGGGCTAGTGTTTCCAGATTACTATCTTGTGGATCAAGAGGGCCATGTCACCGAACAAGTTCGCCGGCACGATTTCGACGACGTGACGCTGCTCGACCAACCGGCGCATGGGGCATGCACGATGATTCGTTGCGACTGCCTGCGCGAAGTCGGCGGCTATGACGAAAGCTTTCGATGCCAGGACGGCTACGATTTGTGGATCCGCTTCATCGAGCACTTCGAAGTGCAAAACGTCAATTTGCCACTGTTTTTCTATCGACAGCACGGCAACAATTTGACCCGCAATGAAGAAAACATTCTCGCCACGCGCTCGGAGATTGTGCGCCGTATGGCCGAACGCAAGGGAAGCCCGCTCAACGTATTGGCCGTAATCGCAGTGCGTGGCCCGAGTATCGACCCTGCCAGTCCGGCACTCAAGCCCTTGGGTGGGAAACCACTGCTAGACTGGACACTGCAAGCTGCCTGTGAGGCTCGTCGCATCCGCCAGGTTATTGTCAGTACACCGGACCATGCGCTCATCGAATATGTCCGTAAGTTTCCGGGCCACACGCCATTGGCGGTTGAACGCCCTGCCGCATTGGCCACCCCCAATACACCACTTATCGCAACCCTGCGTCACGCTCTGGAAGTGGCAGAAGCCTCGGGCGAACATTTCGATGCCGTTTTCCAATTGTCGATCGAATCCCCCTTTCGTGCTGCCCGTCATCTCAATGCGGCCATCGAAGTCATGGAACTCTTCGATACGGACGTTGTAATCGGTGTTCGCCCCGAGACCGACAACTTCTACCGGCACAACGGACACGGACTTGTTGCCGTCAGTGAAGCCAACCGCCTGCGGCTGGAACGCGAAGAAATCTACCGTGAAGTCGGCTCAATGCGACTTCTAAGACGAGAGCAAGTGCTTACTGACCAGGCGCAACCCAAGGCTCGCGTTGGCAATGTTATTTTGGATCAACGAGCCGCTGTCCGATTAGTCAGCTACTTTGACTGGGCGGTTGCAGAGCTTTTGACCGCGGCGCAGAGTGAAAGTGGTGCGGCGCGCCAGCTACTATTCCCTTAATGGAGATCCACATGAACTTCAAAACCCTCAAGCGTGCCTGGATTATCGCCGAGATCGGAGTCAATCATGAAGGAAGCGAAGAAGTTGCAGCCGATCTGATCCGCAAGGCAGCAGCTGCGGGAGCCGATGCCGTGAAATTCCAGACCTTCGTCCCCGAACATTACGTTTCTACCGAACAGCCCGAACGCTTTGAACGGGTTGGACGATTCTGCCTATCGCACGATGCGTTTCGTCGCCTGGCGGCGCTTGCCAGATCACTAGGTCTGACGTTTTTCTCAACACCCCTTGGATTTGCCGACATTGACTTTCTCGACGAAATTCAACCTATCTTCAAAATTTCATCAGGCGATCTGACCTTTCTCGCACTGATCCGCCACGCAACGCGCACGCGAAAGCCCCTGATCATTTCCACTGGACTGGGTACGGAAGCTGAAATTCAGGCGGCAGTAAATGTCGTACTGGAGGAACGTCCCTCGGCGCGTGAAGATGGCTCGGTCATGCTCATGCACTGTGTCTCCGCGTATCCCACGCCCGCCGAAGAAGCGAATCTACGCAATGTCACTTGGCTTGCTCGTCGTTTTGGCATGCCCACCGGTTATTCTGACCATACACTCGGCATCAAGGCTTGCGAGCTGGCCATTGCAGTCGGTGCAGTCGCCTTGGAAAAACATTTCACGTACCGCAAAGAAGATCAAGCGTTCCACGATCACAAGCTTTCAGCTGACCCTGCCGACCTTGCAGCCTTGGTCGCAGCAGTCCGTCAGGCAGAGCGTTACTTGGGCAGCGAAATACGTACCCGCACCGAAGCGGAACTCAAAATGGAATTGCACATGCGTCGCTCAATCGGAACCGTAGTCGACATTCCCGTTGGTCTGCCGGTCAAGAGGGAATGGCTGACCTGGCTGCGTCCAGCCTGGGGCCTTGGTCCACAAGAGATGGAGCGCATTATCGGCAAGCCCTTAAATAAAGCATTAAAAGCAGGCGCACTGGTGCGCGCCGAGGATCTTACCTCTTAACGGAGCGGGCAACATCATGGACCAACAAAATCAGACCCTGAACTATTTTTCGACGCATGCTGATGACTGGCAGACAAAGGCCACGCAAGCTGATTACAGCGTCATCGACAATCGGCATGCCGCCGTACTCACGGTCATAGAGCAGCATAACCAAGTCAAACGATTCCTCGACGTCGGCTGTGGAACCGGTCAACTGGTCATCGCCGTAGCGAAGCTAGGCATTAAGGCCAGTGGCCTCGATTTTTCCCGGGAAATGATCGTCAAATGCGAATCCAATAAACTCCACGCACAGGTCGATGCCGAGTTTCAATGCGGGTCTTTTTTTGACATTTCATTGCCAGACGACACCTTCGACGTAATTAGCGCGCAGGGGTTCATTGAATATATTTCCCTTGAGCAAATGGATATCTTTCTCTCAAATTGCGTTAAGACCCTTGTCCCCGGAGGCTCACTGGCGTTGGGCTCTCGAAATCGGCTATTCAATCTCCACTCCCTCAACTGTTTCACTGAACTCGAGATGGAACTCGGAACGGTCAAGTCGTTGCTGTCCGAATCGATTGTGTTGCAAGGTAGCGCATCGCAGGAGGAAGCGATACGCAGACTGACTCAGCTTGAAAGGACGTATCCTCAGCCAGAGTTGCATCCCATTACCGGAATCAAGGTCGATACCCGGTATCAATTCTCTCCAGCCGATCTCATGGCTCGCATGCGCAAGCATGGGCTGCGTCCCAGAGCAATCTATCCTGTGCATTTTCATGGTCTGCCGTCGGCCGTCATTCGAGACGAAGACATGGCACCATTGCACAAGCAACTCGCCCAGCTGGTCTCCGGACAGAAAATTACTGATTGCCGCTATGTGCCATACAGTTCGTCGTTTGTGCTTGAAGCACAGCGGTAATGGCTACGCGTGTAAGGGTGCGAAACGCCTTATGAAGATCTTGATGTACCACTACGTGCGCCCTTTGGAGACCAGCCGTTACCCGTCCATTAAAGGACGCCGTGTAGAGGAGTTTAGAGGGCAACTCAGGTACCTGCGTAAACACTTTCACCTGTGTTCCCCGGCGGAGATTTTCGATCGTTTGCAAGCAGAAGAGTCTATTCCTGACAACTGGGCGCTACTCACGTTTGATGACGGTTACTCCGACCATTTCCGCTACGTGTTGCCCATTCTGGATGACGAAAGGGTGAGTGCACTGTTCTTTCCTCCGGTCTCAGTCATCACCGACCGTCGTTTGCTGGACGTCAATAAAATCCACTTCACGCTTGCCGCGGCACAGTCGGTAGAACAGGTGTATGCCCGACTCATCATCCGCTTGGGTGAACATGGTTTTGCCGCCGAGGATATTGAAGCGTTGAAGTCGAAGTATTACCGCGCGAATCGATTTGATGGCGCAGAAATGATTTTCATTAAACGTGTGTTGCAAAAAGGGTTGCCTTTTGAGCTACGCAACGAAATCGCATCTCAGTTGTTCGTGGAATTTGTGTCGATCGATGAGCGGGCATTTGCCGAAGAACTCTATTTGAGCCTCGACGAATGCCGCATCATGGCGCGCCACGGCATGTTTTTCGGTTCCCATGGGCGTAATCACTACTGGATGGGTGAATTGAACGACCTCGACCAGAGCGTCGAGATTTCAGAAAGCATTGCTTTTTTGAACGCCATTCACTCTCCGCTGACAACGCCATTGCGGGGATTGGCCATGAGCTATCCCTACGGTTCGTACAATGCGCACACGATCTCCGAGCTGAAAAAATATGGCTTCGCGTTTGCCCTGACGACAAAAGTTGGTGATTCCGATTTCTCGGCAGATGCTCGATACGAAATCAAACGCTACGATACCAACGACTTTCCGGTGAATTAGCGCAGTCTGTTAGGGCGCGGAAGCAAAGGGATCTCATATGCAGTTTAAAAGAATTCTGATAACCGGAGCGGATGGTTTCATTGGCTCTCATCTGACCGAGATGCTGGTTCGCGAGGGGCACGAGGTCCGTGCGTTCGTGCTCTACAACTCGTTCAACTCCTGGGGATGGTTGGATCATGCAGCTCCTGCAATCAAAGCCAATCTCGATGTCTTTGCTGGCGACATTCGCGATCCGCATGGGGTATGCAAAGCCATGACTGGCTGCGACGTCGTCATGCATCTGGCCGCGCTCATTGCAATTCCGTACTCCTATCATTCGCCGGACACCTACATCGAGACCAACATCAAAGGCACACTGAATGTCCTGCAGGCGGCCCGCAACCTCGGTAACGTCCGTGTGGTTCATACTAGTACCAGCGAGGTGTATGGTACAGCTCGCTTCGTTCCCATCACCGAAGACCACCCCCTGCAAGGGCAATCCCCGTATTCTGCATCCAAAATTGGTGCGGACCAATTGGCCTATTCTTTCTTTGCCGCATTCGGCTTGCCTGTCAGTATCATTCGTCCGTTCAACACCTACGGTCCTCGCCAGTCGGCCCGCGCCGTGCTTCCAACCGTGATCACGCAAATTGCCAATGGATCTCGGCTACTCAAACTCGGAGCCTTGCAGCCGACGCGCGACTTCAATTACGTTCAAGATACCATCCGCGGTTTTCTCGCGGTGGCCCAGTCCGATGCAGCACTGGGTGAAGTGATCAATATCGGCAGCAACTTTGAAATTTCCATCGGCGATGCGGTTCGGGTGATTGCTGAACTCATGGGACAGTCCGTCGATGTTCAGGTCGATGCGGAACGGTTGCGTCCCGCTGCAAGCGAGGTTGAACGGCTATGGGCTGACAACGCCAAAGCCCTGAAATTGTGCGGATGGCAACCCGAATACGCGGGACTGGCGGGATTCAAGCGCGGTATGCAAGAAACCATCGAGTGGTTTGTTCAGCCTGCCAATCTCGCCCGCTACAAGGCGGGCAGCTACAACATCTGAGGCCGTTGCCGAATATGAGCCAAGCATCGGGCATCGCGAATCAGATACTGCAAGCAGTTCGAGCGGCTATTCCATCTGCGCGCGGCAATGTCGCCTTGCACGAACCCAGTTTTAAAGGCCGAGAGGAAGAATACGTTTTGGATTGTCTGCGCACGGGCTGGGTTTCCTCGGTCGGAGCCTACGTCGACCGTTTCGAGGTCATGCTTTCGGAATATACCGGCGCCAGGCACGCGATTGCGACCTGCAACGGCACCGCCGCATTGCATGTTGCCCTTCTCCTGGCGGATGTACAACCCAACGATGAAGTCCTAATTCCGACATTAACCTTTGTCGCTACAGCCAATGCCGTTAGTTACTGCAGTGCGGTTCCACACTTTGTGGATAGTGCCGAAGAGACATTGGGAATAGACCCAGTCGCGTTGGAAGGGTATCTGGAAATCATTGCAAAACGCGCTGGAGATGTCTGGATCAACCGATCTACCGGTCGTCGATTACGCGCGGTCGTACCGATGCACACGTTCGGACACCCGGTCAACGTTGAGGGACTGCAAAAAGTGTGTGACCGTTATGGCTTAGCTATGGTCGAAGATGCAGCCGAGTCTCTGGGCTCGACCTACCGAGGTGTTCATACAGGCAACTTTGGCCGCGTGGCCGCACTGAGCTTTAATGGCAACAAGATCATTACAACGGGTGGGGGCGGTGCCATCCTGACGAATGACCCGGAACTTGGCCGTCGGGCGAAACACCTGACTACTACAGCACGCGTGGCGCATCGGTGGGAACTTACGCATGACTCAATCGGGTTCAATTATCGATTGCCAAATATCAACGCAGCGCTCGGCTGTGCACAGATGGAGGTCTTGCCAAGCTTTCTGGCTCGGAAACGCGACCTTGCACACCGCTACAAAGACGCATTTTCTTCCGTTCCCGTGGTCAGATTCGTTTGCGAACCAGCCGAGACAAAAAGTAATTACTGGCTCAATGCCATTCTCTTGCCCGAGTCATGCGCGGGAGCGCGGGACTTTGTGCTGCAGTCACTCAACGAGGCCGGTTTCATGGCCCGTCCTTGTTGGACGTTGATGCACAAACTACCGATGTATGCACAGTGTCCCCGTGCTCCTCTGCCAATCGCTGAGGCCATCGAAAGATGTCTGCTCAATTTGCCCAGCAGTGCCACCTTAAATTAGGCCAAGCTAGCGTGCTATTCGATCGACCCTGGACACGACCATGACCCGAACCATTGCCGTCCTCACTGTCGGACGCTCAGACTTCAGCCGCTATCGCCCGGTACTGCGAGCGCTGCAAACGCGCACGGACGTCGTACTCCGACTGCTGGCAACCGGCGGGCATTTTTCGCCGATCTACGGCGAAACCTGGCGCGAAATCGAAGCAGCCGGGTTCAAGTTCGAGCCGGGCCTGGATGCTACGCTCGCATGTAACACTCCCGTTGGCGTTGGCAAAACTATTGCGCTGGCGACTGCAGCGCTGGCACAGTCATTCGCAAGGGACCGCCCGGATCTGCTGGTCTTGCTCGGGGATCGCTACGAGATGTTGAGTGGTGCAAACGCCGCCCTGGGGTTCAATCTTCCGGTCGTCCACATTCACGGAGGTGCTGTGACGGAAGGAGCCATCGACGAGTTGGTACGACACGCTCTGACCAAAATGAGTCACTATCACCTGGTATCGACCGATGAATACGCCAAACGCGTTCGGCAGATGGGTGAGGAGGATTGGCGCGTGCAGACCGTTGGTGCTCCGGGTCTTGACGAACTGACCAGACTGGCCATTTTCGATCGCGGAGCACTGTGCGCGGAAACCGGGTTGGATCTCACTAAGGGATTCCTGTTGCTGAGTTTCCATCCTGTCACGCTCGAATTGGAGGACGTCGAAACCCAGATTGCCGCCCTCTTGGAAGTTGTGTCCGACTCGCCGCTGCCGTGCGTCATTACCTATCCAAATGCGGACCCCGGAAGCCAAAGCATCATCGCTGCGGTGAACGCCTACGCCCAGGCGGTTCCCGCCAAAACCAAAGTTTTTGCCAATGCAGGTTCTGAGCGTTACACCAGCCTCATGGCGAACGCCACGGCCATGATTGGAAACTCTTCAAGCGGCTTGGTCGAGGCGCCAACCTTCCGCCTGCCCGTAGTCAATATCGGTACACGTCAGGATGGAAAAATTAAGGCCGCCAACATCATCAATTGCGGCTATGGTCGCGCCGATATTGCCGAGGCCTTACAACTCGCAATCTCCAACGATTTCCGTGACGGTCTGCGCGACCTCATCAATCCATACGGCGATGGGCGATCCGGCCAGCGGATCGCGGATATTCTTGCCACTCTGCCACTTAACGCCAAATTGCTCCGCAAACGGTTTATCGACCTATGAAACTATCCCCGGAAATCCAGGACTCTCTTGAATTGCGCTTCAGCGGTGTGGCGCGACAAATGAACGAACGGGGTGAGCGCATTATTTCCCTCGGTCTCGGCGAGCCGGCATTCCCAACGCCGCCGGCAGTCGTCGAGGCGGCGATAGAGGCCATGCGCAATGGAATGACGCGTTATTCCAGCCCATTTGGGTTGCCGGAGTTACGCGAAGCGATTTGCGCCAAGCTGGTCGCTGACAATGGCATCTCCGTTTCACCTGGAGAAATCATGGTGACCCCGGGTGCCAAGATGGCGCTCTCGCTGGCACTGGCGGCCCTGTTGCAACCGGGTGATGAGGTCATCAACATTCTGCCTTGCTACCCCAGCTATCTTCCGCAGATCCGGATCGCCGAGCCGGAAGCGATCATTCACAACATCGATTTGTGCCACGCCGATTTCTCGCTGGATTTTGATGCCTTACGCCATCGACTGTCGCCGCGCACCAAAGCTCTCATCATCAACTTCCCACACAATCCGACCGGGAAGATGCTCACGCAACGCGAACTCGACGTTCTCGTCGAACTCCTGACAGATCACTCATGCTGGCTGATTTCTGACGAAATCTACGAACGTCTAAATTTTTCAGGGCAACGGCATCTTTCGCCTGGTGCCGTGGCTGCACTAGCGGAGCGAACCATCACCATCAACGGTTTCTCCAAGGCGTACAGCATGACGGGTTGGCGTATCGGCTACCTCGCCGCCAAAGGGCCGATCATGAAAACCATCAGCAAACTTCAGCAGCACATGAATACTAATGTGGCGCCCTTTACTCAATGCGCCGCTGTGGCTGCACTGGCCATGCCTATGGATTTTTTAGCCGAATACAATGCGCAACTGGCTCGCAATGCCAATTACCTCCAGGGTGTTGTCGACCAGAGCCCAGCGCTGGAATTGCAAGCCAGCGAAGGTGGCCTTTTCGCTTTTCTGAACATTGGGCGCACCGGCTTGGATTCCGATGCGTTCTGTGCCGGCCTGCTGCAAAACCACGCTGTCGCCGCCAGCCCAGGCATCAGTTTTGGTAGCCACTGGGATGATCATGTGCGCATCTCGCTAGCAACCGATTGCTCATCCTTTGCCGAGGGCATCAACCGGTTGCATGCGTTCACCACAACGGTGGTTGGCAGTTAATCATGCGACGACCGACACTCCTGCTCCTGCGCCATTTCGCACCACGTGACCGCCAGTGGCTGATGGCGCGTCACGGTGCGTAATGCGAGATCATTGAGTTCCCCACCAACGATGAGGCTACGTTCATGAAAGCTGATTGCTAATATGGTAGGGCTACAAAAATTCTTGGCTGTCAGGATGACGCGCATGGACGCTTGTGTCTTCGGCATCGCCGCTTCTTTATAACCTTCAGGCTAGGCATGTATTGATGAAAATACTTCTTGCGGGCGCATACGACGATCAGTTCAGCGCATTTCGGACACTGTTCCCGACCGTCGATTTTGTGCGCACGGACGGTGCCGAGGTCGATATCGCCGAAGCCGATGCGCTCATCGGCATGAGCCGGGCCCCCTTCGACAAGGTGTTTACCGAGCATTTTCTGGCGACCAACAAAAGCGTGCGTTGGGCGCATGCGCCAGGCGCAGGGATTGATTTCTACCTATTTCCCAATCTGGCCACCTCGTCGATCACGCTGACCAACGGGAAGATTATTCAGGGACCGGAAGTGGCGGAACATGCGGTGGCGCTCACGCTTTGCCTAAGTCGGCGCATTGGTCTCATCCTGAAAGGCGTGACGAATGACAGGCTTCCCGCGCCGATTGAGCTGCGAGGCAAAACGGCCGTTGTCATTGGCTTCGGCGGTATCGGCATGTTAGTGGCGGAAAGATTGTCGGCCTTCGGCATGACGGTTGATGTTGTTACTGAAACAGGCATGCCGTTGGTCAGCAGCGTGCGCAAGACATATTTCGGCGATCAACTTATGGTGGCTTTGCCCAATGCCGACGTCGTCATCATGGTGGCGCCGCTTACCCCGCGGTCCCGTAATATGCTAGGACGCGAGCAATTCAATGCCATGAAGCAGGACGCCTATCTGGTGAATGTCTCGCGCGGTGGTACGGTCGATCTCGGTGCGTTGGTGGAAGCGCTGGATGCAGGTAAGTTTGCCGGCGTTGGCCTGGATGTCACCAATCCAGAACCCTTGCCGGCCGATCATCGGATTCGCGGATTTGAACGCGTCATTGTGACCCCGCATCTGGCGGGCCGCTCTGACCGCTTTCGCGAACGCAATTATGAATTAATTACAACGAATATTCGCCGTTTCATCGCTGGCCTGCCATTGATCAATATTGTGGATAAAGTCGCTGGATTTTAAGGAGGGCATTATGACGACATTGGTAGTTCCCGCTAACGTGGACAAATATGAAAATGTTTACCGTGGAGGTTATGACAAGCGTTATCCAACACTGGATCTAGTACGCCTGGAAGGTTGGTATTTCAAGAAACTGCCTGGCAAGGTGCTTGATTTTGCCTGCGGCACCGGTGTGAATATGATCCATCTTCTTGAGTGCGGATATCATGCGGTCGGCGTCGATGCAGCGGAAGAGTCGGTCAAGCTGGTACGCCGTAAACTGGACGCCAGGCCAGAGCTGGCTGCGCGCGCCGATGTGCTGCGGCTGGATCCAAACGATCGCCGCTTACCTTTTGCAGACAACGAATTCGACTATGTGATCTGTATGAGCGTGCTGTCGCTGCTTGAGAGTAAGGAACGGATTGAAATATTGGTGGATGAATTTCACCGCATTCTCAAGCCGGGCGGAAAGATGATTGTTGATATCAACGGTCCGGCCAGTGACTTTGCCACCAAGGGACGATTTGTGGCCGACGACATATTTGAATATGCATTGCACAAAGATCAGGAAAAACTTTTGCGCTGCTATTGTCCAAAGACGGCGGAGAGTTTTGCCGCTTTGTTCAAGCAGTTTGTGGTAGACGATCTTGGGCATGTGTCGTTCAAATATTGCAACCACGACAGTTATGAATTCATCGCCTGCGTCCACAAACCGGTCTAGCAGGGCAATGGTCGAATCTGGAGAGTCGCTCTGATCTATATGCCGAAGCCGCATCTGCTGCTGTTGCACCAGTTCTCCCGGTCCAACCGGGATTGGCTGTTTGAAGGACTGGCGCCGTTTTACGAGATTCTTGAGCCCCGGACATTCGACGAGATGGCGTTGATCTCGCTCGCGAAAGACGCGGACGTAGCGTTGGGCTCCGCGATAACACCTGCGGTCCTTGCGGAGGCCATGCGGTTGCAAATGCTACAAACCCCCGGCGCGGGGCTAGAGAAGCTGGACAAGCTGGCTTTGGCGGCGCACGGTATTACGGTCTGCAATTCCCTGTCACATGCCCCGCAAGTCGCAGAGCACGCGATTGCAATGCTGCTTGCCTTAATGCGCAAGGTGGCGCTTCACGACAGGATGTTGCGCAAGGGTGTTTGGTATCGCCCTCAAGGTAATTCTGAGGACGATGCCTATCAGAGCGACGCGTTGAGCGGTGCGACGATAGGCCTAATCGGGTATGGTGCTATCAATCAGACCGTTGCCCGCTTCCTGACCGGATTTGACGTCAGGCTTCTGGTGTGTGCGCGTCAGCCGCGTTCCGGAGTCAGGATGTCCAATTTGACAGAGATTATGACGCTGGCCGATGCCGTGATCGTTTCGGTGCCGCTGACAGAGAGTACGCGCGGCATGATCGGCGTGACGGAGCTTGGTTTGAGAACCCCCGCGCCGTATATCGTCAATGTCGGCCGTGCCGAAGTGATCGATCGCGTAGCATTGGTCGAGGCGTTGGAGCACCGGCGTATTCGCGGTGCAGCGCTGGACGTACCCTATGACGGCGTGGATGGCATGGCGGGCCTGGTGGAATTCACCCGGTTTGACAATGCACTGGTTTCACCGCATCGCGCCGGTACCGTGCGCGGGAGTTCTCCGAACCTGCTAGACGTGATGGAAAATCTGGTGGCGTTTGCCAAAGGATTGCCGTTGAAGAATATCGTTGATTTGAGCGCCGGATATTAGGGCCTGAGGATGCTAGGGTTTTGCTTTGGTTTGTTGCGTCGTACACCTGAAAACAGAATCTTATTCCTCTGGGGCATCCAGTGGAGTAGTCCCAGGGACGAGCAAGATGCATCGAGATGAATCGATACGTGTGCGTGATGCTCACCGAGCGGTTACGAAGGATTTGCTAGATTGCCTCCAGTCAAGTGCCTAATTCCAAAGCTTAACTGTCAACAGGTTTATTAATGAAAGTGTTGTTTACGAATGCGGGACGGCGTACCTATCTGGTCCAGTTTGGACTGGATCTCGAGCATTCGGGCTATCCGGTGCACATTCATGTGTCTGATTGTAGTTTGCTGAGCGCGGCGATGCAGGTGGTGCCAACTGAGCGCACGCATCTGCTGCCGCCGGTGCTTGAAAATCCGCAGGCGTACCTGGCTGCGTTGCTTGACCTAGTCAGGCGGGAAAGGTTCGAAGTTATTTTCCCGTTGTCCGATCTGGACCCGATGATTTTGGCGCAGCATCGCGAGAAGTTTGACCTGCTCGGATGCACGGCGATTGTATCGGCACCGGCAGTGATAGGTCGTTGTAACGACAAGAATCTGACTTTCAAGTTTTGCCGTAGCATCGGTTTGCCAACGCCGGAATCTTGGTTTGATGCCGCTCCCTATGTTGGACCTTTCCCGGTGATCCAGAAACACATACTGGGTAGCGGGTCGAGCGGCCTGAGGCAGGTTGAACGCAAAGAGGAGCTGGCTGGCTTCCTCTCGGGCCGCGACATGCTGCAGCCGTTTATTGCAGGCGACGAGTTCGGTCTAGACGTCCTGAACGCACTTGACGGCGAGTTCGTTGCCGTCTGCGTCAAACGTAAATTGCTGATGCGGGCTGGGGAGACCGACAAAGCCCAGATTATTCGCGATGAGGCGCTGGAAGACTTGGGGCGACGCATCTCGAAGGCGTTTGGCCACATCGGCAATCTCGATTGCGATGTCTTGCGTGCGAAGGACGGTGCGATCTACTGCATCGATTTCAACCCCAGATTTGGCGGTGGTTACCCCGCCACGCATCTAGCGGGATTTAACTACCTTAAGGCAATTCTTGACATGGTGCGAGGCGAGAAACCCTGTTTGCCTCCTGCTCCACGACTGATTACCGTGATGAAAGGCATTTCTCTCCATTGGTGCGATACGCCATGACTGCATTTGTGATTGCGGAAATCGGCCCCAACCATAATGGTTCGCTCGAGATTGCGCTGGAGATGGTAAAACGCCTTGCGCTCAGCGGCGCAGATGCAATTAAATTTCAGTTGGCGGATCCTGAGGCCGTGTACTCGGCCGACGCCTTCAAGGCCGAGTATCAGAAACAGAACGATGGCGCCGGCTCGGTCATTGAAATGTCCCGCCGGCTCCAACTCCCGCAGGATGCTCACCGGCAGTTGCAGCAGGCCTGTGTAAAGATGGACATCCTTTATCTCTGCACGGCTTTCGATCTGGGCTCGCTTGAGTTTCTCGATCAGGCGCTCAATGTTCCGCGCTTCAAGGTGGGGTCGGGTGAACTACTGACCATCGACATGCTCGAATATATGGCGCATCGCCAAAAGCCGGTCATCCTCTCCACTGGCATGGCGAATTTTGACGAAATTGCCAGCTCCTTGGTGGTCCTTACCAGCGAAGGACTGAAAGACATCACCCTTCTTCACTGTGTTAGCAACTACCCGTCCCCTCACGCTGATATGAATCTGCTGGCCATGCCAGAACTGGCTAAGCAGTTCCGCTGCA
The DNA here is from genome assembly GCA_030645475.1 of Nitrospirota bacterium. Lineage (NCBI taxonomy): Bacteria > Pseudomonadati > Nitrospirota > Nitrospirota bacterium. The sequence continues at coordinate 55,706 of JAUSMA010000071.1, read as the reverse complement.
AAGTCGGTTTTTCTGATCACAGCCTCGGTGCTGAATCCTGCCTGGCCGCCGTGGCCCTTGGAGCACAGGTCATCGAAAAACACGTCACCCTCGACAAGAACATGCCAGGGCCGGACCATAATGCATCTGCCACCATTGAGGAATTCTACAGCATGGTCGCTTCCATCCGACGCGTCGAAGCTGCCCTGGGTAATGCTCAAAAGACCTTTTCGGCAACAGAAGAAGGAATTCGGCGCATGGCGCGTAAGAGCATTGTTACGGCTCGCGACATTCCTGCCGGAGCACGCATCGAAAAGGCGGATTTGGTCTTCAAGCGTCCAGGAACCGGCCTATCGCCATTGCTGCGCGACCGCGTGATTGGCACCACTGCGCGCAGGGATCTGGCAGCAGATCGCGTCATCCACCTTGGCGACATCGAAGGAATTGTCTTATGAAATGGGAGCAAGCCCTGATCGGCCCACATGCCTCAATCCAGGAAGCGCTGGCTTGTATTAACTCTGCCGCAACACAATTGGCGCTCGTTGTCGACCAGGAGCGGTATCTTCTCGGCACGCTCTCCGACGGTGACGTTCGCCGCGCGTTACTGGCGGGGATGACGCTCACAGACCCCGTTGAGCGGTGCATGTGCCGCACCCCAACTACGACAACCCTCGGCGATTCGCGCGAAGTCATGCTGTCCAAGATGCGACAGCATATGCTTCACCAGCTTCCACTAGTCGATGATGACGGCAAGGTTGTCGGCCTAAAGCGCATTGATGACTTGCTGCAGGCTGAACCCCACGAAAACTGGGTGATCATCATGGCTGGCGGGCTCGGAACTCGGCTCAAGGAGCTCACACGCAACACCCCGAAGCCAATGCTGCCAGTAGGAAATAAACCGTTGCTTGAAACCATCATCGACCGTTTTGCCGAACAGGGTTACCGCAACATCTGGCTGGCGGTCAATTATCACGCCGACCAGATTGAGGCGTATTTCGGCAATGGAGCCAAATTCGGTGCCAACATCCGTTACCTGCGCGAAACAATGCGCATGGGCACCGCTGGCGCGCTAAGCCTGCTGCCTCCTCCCGAAAAACCTATTCTCGTGAGCAATGCCGATTTGCTAACCAAAGTAGATTACTCGCAGTTGCTTGACCGACATATTGAGACAAGTGCCGTGGCCACAATGGCTGTGCGTGAGCACGAATATCGCATTCCTTTCGGTGTGGTGCACGCCAAGGATGATCGCATTGGCTCTCTGGAGGAAAAACCCATCCATCGCGTCATCGTCAACGCCGGCATCTACGTGCTTTCCCCACCTGCAGTAGCACGTATCCCCAAACAGACATTTTTGGATATGCCGGAACATTTTGCGAGCCTAATTGAGGATGGCCAATCCGTACGGTGTCACCATGTTGAAGACTATTGGCTCGACATTGGTCGCCGCGAGGACTTGCAACAGGCCCTGATCGACTACCCGGAGCTTTTCGAGTGATCCAAGGAAAACGTGTTCTGGCCGTTATCCCTGCACGCGGAGGCTCCAAAGGCGTGCCCCGTAAGAACCTTCGGGTCGTCTCTGGAAAGCCTCTCCTCTGGTACACCATTGAGGCGGCAAAGCACAGCAGGTATCTTGACGAAATTGTGGTCAGTAGTGAGGACGACGAAATCCTGAAGGTCGCGGCTAGCTATGGTGTGAGTCTCCTCCAGCGCCCAGCACATCTTGCCAGCGATGAAACCCCAGGCACCGAACCGGTCCTGCACGCCATCGAAAGCTACCAGGGTTTTGACTATGTCGTTTTGCTGCAACCAACCTCTCCGCTGCGTACAGCCGCACATATTGACGGAGCAATGGAATTTTGCTTGAACTGTACGGCGCCGGCTTGCGTTTCAATCTGCGAGGCCGAAACTTCACCGTTCAGTGTTTTTCAGCTCGACGAGCAACACCATCTCAGCCGGTTGATGAATGTCAGTGTTTCTGGTCGTCGCCAGGATTTGCCGGTGCTGTATGCTCTGAACGGCGTCGTCTATGTTGCTGAAATCCCGTGGCTCAAAAAGGAAAGACGATTTGTCGCCAGTCAAACCGTCGGCTATCTCATGTCAAGAGAAGAGTCTTTGGACATCGATACCGAGTTCGATTTCCTGTTCTTGGAGTTCTTGTTAGGGAAACGTTCATATTGATATGGCTGGAAGCATTCGACACATTCTTGTCTTGACTGAGACCCCTTTTCGAAAGCGTGACCATGAGCGTTTTGGCATAGACATTCTTTCCCGTCACTTTCAGGTCCATATTCTCGACTGTACCCCACTCCTCAGGTCTGAATTGTGGGCGACATTCGGACACCATAGATACGAATGCCCTGAGTATGTTCCGGTACATACGATCGATGAAATAAAACGAATTATCGCTCCTTTGTGCAATCAGGCTGTCGCCATTGACTACCTGTTACCTGGTAGGGGACAGCATAGATGTATACGAGAAACCCTTCGCAGTTTTGGCATTCTCCGCTCACGTGTTTTTGCGGGTGTGATGCCTGCACCCATGATGCGCCAATGGAAGCAACGGCCTCGAGCGCTAATTAAGCGCTTGCGCGACATGATATCTGGCAGATATCGAAAACTCAGGTGTGCTCTTTATCCGATGCTGGGGCTGACGAGTGATATGGCTGAAATTACGGTTCTTTCGGGGACTCATACCTTAGGTAGTCCCGACGCGCAAACGCCGTATCAAATTTGGGCGCACAGCTTCGATTACGACAGATTTTTGGCTCTGCGTGACTGCTCGCCTGAGCCGGTGTCTCCTTACGCGGTGTTTCTCGACCAAAACCTCGTTGAGCGCCATGATTTCTTGATTTCTGGAACCCCCGCATATGTCAGTGCACTGAAATATTTCCCTGCTCTCCAGCAGTTCTTTACTGAGTTTGAAGAGCGAACGGGGATTCCGGTTGTGATTGCAGCCCATCCGAAGACTCCCTACACCAACGAAACATCTCCTTTTGGTGGCAGGAAATTTGTCGCCGGTGAAACAGCACGACTAATACAAGGTGCCTCCCTCGTATTTACCCATTATTCCACAGCGCTTTCGTTCTCGGTTCTGTGGGGGAAACCAGTGGTCTTTCTCACCACGGACGAACTTCAGGTATCCAGGTATCAGCCATATATCGAGGGCTTTCAGGCCAGTCTTGCTGCCCCCCTGCTCAACGTGGACAACTATCGTTTGGGCGATATCGACCTGAAGGCATGGACGCAGGTCTCCGTCCACAACTATGCTTCGTTTAAAGATAAGTATATTAAATCTCAAGGCTCTTTGGAGTTGCCGCTTTGGGAAATATTTTCAGACGCGTTGAAACTCGGGGCCGAAGATTTAATGGTTGGGCGAAAGATTGCCCCAACGCCTGACCGCAATGTATGAGGGTGAGATTTAAGGGGGAGCCCATGCCTAAGGCCCTGATCACGACAGTTCCCTTTGCAGACAAAAACCGGTTACCTATCGAGCTATTAGAAAGCGCAGGGATTCACTATGTCATCAATCCCATTGGCCGGAAGCTGAAAGAAGACGAGTTAGCTGATATGGTGGCAGACTTTGATGTGCTCATCGCAGGGACTGAGCCGATTACCGACATGGTCATGAGCCGCGCCAAGAACTTGAGGCTGATTTCCCGGGTGGGCATCGGCCTGGATAATGTTGATCTGTTAGCAGCGGAGCGACGCGGGATACAGGTGAGTTATACTCCTGACGCACCGGCGCCTGCGGTGGCGGAATTTACGATCGGCCTCATGCTGACCTTATTGCGCCACGTTCATGTCGCGAATTCACAAATGCATCGCGGTGAGTGGCATCGCCATTTTGGACGCCGCATTCCAGAAATCACCATTGGCATCCTTGGTGTCGGTCGCATTGGTGGGCGTGTATTGCGGCGTTTGGCAGCTTTCGGGACGCCGAGGGTGCTGGTCAATGACTTACACCCGGTTTTAAATGTTGCTCCGGCCCTCAAGCTTGAGTGGATGGATAAAGAAGCCATTTTCCGAGAGGCCGATGTCATCAGTTTGCATTTACCGCTCACGGGGCAGACAAAAAATATGATTCGCTACGAGCAGCTCAAGAGTATGAAGGCCGATGCGGCGGTGATTAATACCTCACGCGGCGGTATTATCAACGAGCACGATCTAGTGAGAGTTTTGTCAGAAGGGCATTTATCAGGCGCGGCAATCGATGTTTTTGAGCAGGAGCCCTATCTGGGCGAGTTGGGGAGTAGTGAGCGATGCTTGTTGACATCGCATATGGGGTCCATGTCGATAGACTGTAGAATACGTATGGAGATTGAGGCGACGGAGGAGGCTGTGCGATTCCTCACCGGTCAACCCCTGATGGGTTTGGTCCCGCCAGGTGAATATGATGTCCAGCGGCAGGGCTTGTGATATGAGAAAAGTCTGTGTGATCGGTGGTTCAGGATTTCTGGGAAGCCATGTCGCCGATGCGCTGAGTGACGAGGGGCATGGTGTCCGCATTTACGATCGTAATCCGTCCTCGTGGTTGCGGCCAGATCAGGAAATGGTGATCGGTGATCTCATGGACGCCGACGGCGTTGCGGCGGCTGTTGCTGGTTCTGACGTTGTTTATAACTTTGCCGCGTTGGCGGATCTGAACGAAGCCCTCGATAAGCCCGTTGAAACAGTGCGAATAAACGTCCTCGGTAACACGTACGTTATGGAAGCCTGTCGGCGACATGGGGTAAAGCGTTTTGTCTATGCCAGTACGGTGTATGTCTATAGCCGTCAAGGAGGCTTTTATCGTTGCAGTAAACAGGCGGCCGAGCAGTATGTAGACGAATACCAGCGAGCGTACGGACTCGACTACACGATTCTGCGATATGGCTCGCTCTATGGCCCGCGCGCTGATCTGAGCAACGGGTTGTATCGCATTGTGAAGAATGCATTGGAGACCGGCATCGTACGATACGAGGGCAGTGCCGATGCACTGCGCGAGTATATTCATGTGGAGGATGCGGCGCGTGCCAGTGTCGCGGCACTCGGCGAGGAGTTTCGCAACCAAAGTGTCATCCTTACTGGGCAGGAACCCATGCGAGTGCTCGATCTGCTTGAAATGCTGGCTGAGATATTAGGCTTGAACAAGCCCGTTGAGTTTGTTGCCAACGATCAGCCCGGTCACTATGTGCGTACACCCTATGCCTACCAGCCAAAACTTGGGCGGAAATATGTACCACCGATGCATGTGGACCTAGGGCAGGGGTTGATCCAATTGATCGAAGATGTGCGTAGTAGAAAGTCCGCTGATCGCTCGCAGCTGTAGTTCTTCTCCAGGTCCGTCGGATTACTGATAGCTAAAGAAGCCCTCCCAACACCATGTTCAGTACAAGCAAGAAGTTTATTAAAGCATCCCTTAGCACAAGTAGTCGTTGGCTTAGGAAGACACGGCCGGGTGCCTATGCATTTGAAATCATCGTGAATACGGCAATGCAGGCAACGCAGACTTTAACCCATCAGAAGACGACACTTACCTTTGCCGTGCCCAATAATCTGAACCGTTTTCGTGTGGAGAGCTTCTCGACTAAAGAGCCTGAAACGCTCGAATGGATCGATGCGATCCCCCGTGGGGCAGTCGTATGGGATATTGGCGCAAATGTAGGTCTATATTCTTGTTACTCTGCCAAGGCTAGGGACTGTCAGGTGTTTGCGTTCGAACCTTCTGTTTTTAACTTGGAATTGCTTGCCAGGAATATTTGTCTCAATGGACTCACGGGTAAAATTGTCATCGTTCCCTTACCGCTTTTCGATTCGATGGCAATAAACACATTGAATATGACAACGACTGATTGGGGAGGCGCGTTATCGACCTTCGGACAAGACTACGGCTGGGATGGTCAGAGGATGCAACCGGTGTTCAAGTTCCAGACCATAGGCGTTTCCGGTTCGGATGCTGTGCAGCTTCTACGAGTGCCACAACCGAACTTCATCAAAATTGATGTGGACGGGATTGAGCATCTCGTATTGCGAGGAGCGATGGCTGTATTGAAGAAAGTGGATGGTGTATTGATCGAGGTCAATGACAGCTTTCATGAACAAGCGGAGCAGTGTCAGAAATTGCTTCTTGAGGCGGGGCTTGTGTTGAAAGAGAAGCGCCATTCGGCGCTGTTCGACAGTGCAGAATCATTTGGCGGGGGAAAGGTTTGGAATCAGATTTGGGTCAGAGCGCAAACGCCAGGAACCTAATCCGCAGCAAACGGCTGGTGTTTTGGGATTTCGACGGGGTCATCAAGGACTCTGTGATCGCCAAGTCTGTTGCGTTCGAGCAACTATTTTTGTCCTACGGCAGGGATCTTGCCGATCGTGTGCGGGAACATCATGAAGCCCATGCAGGTGTTTCGCGCTTTGAAAAGATTCCCATCTATCTTCGCTGGGCCGGCGAGCCAGGGACAGTAGAGCAGGTCAATGAATTCTGTGACCGATTTGCGCGACAGGTGTGGCAGTCTGTTATCGATGCGGCATGGGTCCCGGGTGTGCGTGAGTATTTGCAAGAGCAGTATTCCCGGCAGTACTTTGTGCTCCTGACTGCAACGCCCCAGGAAGAAATTCTGCAAATATTGAACGTGCTGGAGATCGGCCACTGTTTCCGGGAGGTGCACGGCGCTCCGAGACCAAAAGCTTCGGCAATAGGGGATGTGCTGCGGCGATTTCAGTATGCTCGTGACCAAGTGTTAGTGGTCGGAGATTCAGAGGCGGACTTTAATGCCGCTTCCGCAAATCAGGTGCCCTTTCTGCTTCGGCGGACCCCGTTAACTCATGATTTGCAAAGCCGATACCAAGGGGCGAGTTTTGATGGCCTCGAATATTCTGAGGGATTGGGAGGGGTATGAGTAAATCCGTGGTTTGCGCATTAATGATCGGACGGAAAGGCAGTATTGGGTTTCCCGGGAAGAACGTATATCCGGTTCTCGGGCGGCCTCTTGCAGCGTATCCGCTCCTGGCAGCGAAAGGTTCGCGCTATGTGGAACGGATCTTTGTCTCCACGGATTCTCCTGAGATCATGGACATCGCCAAGGGATATGGCGCAGAGCTCATCGAGCGGCCAGCTGAGTTGGCGACGAAGCAGGCCTTAGGCGAAGACGTGTTCGTGCACGGCTATCGGGAAATACAAAGAAGGTTGGCGTCGCAGGGACTAGAGGTAGAGTTGATGATCCTATTGTTCGCCAACGCCGCAACGATCACGAGTCAATTGATGGACCAAGGGATTGAGACTCTCCGTAGGGATGCACATTTTGATTCAGCCGTGACGACATCGGTGTACAACATGTGGAGTCCCTTGCGGGCTCGGAAACTCCATTCGGACGGTTGCCTAAGGCCTTTTGTGCCGTTCGAAACTTTCGGAGATCCTCGTACGCTCAACTGTGATCGGGATTCGCAGGGGGATGTGCATTTTGCCGATATGTCGGTTTCAGTAGTTCGGCCAAAGTGCTTGGAGCAGATGAGTGAAGGCCTGTTACCGCAGAAGTGGATGGGGCAACGGATTGCACCTATCCCATCATGGGGAGGATGCGATGTGGACTATGAATGGCAAGTGCCGATGGTAGAGTTTTGGCTTCGGAAACACGGCATTCAGGAGGCGTAAATCTAGCCATGGAAACGGGAAGCGGTCCCATCTATAAGAAGCACAACAGTTTTGTCGAGATCCGACATGGCCATGACAATGCGCTTGCGGCGGTCATGATTCGAGTTGCGGCCTTGAGGGGCAGAGATGATCTTGCCAATGGTCTTTCAGACGCGCACAGGAAAATTTTGGCGCAGGTGTATAAGGATTTATTTGATCCGGCCGGGCCAGAACGTGAGCCGAGGTTTTCTCTGGCTCCGAATGTTGTGCAAGAGATCGCAACGTACGACGATATCGTGCTGCCGCGGTATTTGGTGCATCGTTACCGGTATGAAGTCTTTCCTCAGCTGAAAGTGCTCGACGAGTACCCGCCATATTTACAGATTGAGCCCGCGTCGGTTTGCAATTTTCGCTGTGTGTTCTGTTTTGAAACCGATCCGACGTTTACGGCAAAATCTGCGGGATATATGGGACAGATGTCCTTCGAGTTGTTTCGGCAGATTGTTGATCAGGCTCAGGGCAACGTCGAATTTATTTCGCTCGCATCACGTGGTGAGCCGTTGCTCTGCAAGGATATTATTCCAATGTTGAGCTACACGCAGGGGAAGTTTCTTAACCTGAAACTTAATACGAATGCCTCTTTGTTGGATGAGGCCAAATGTCACGCGATACTTTCAGGTGGTGTGAAGACGGTGGTGTTTTCTGCTGATGCCGCAGAGGAACCGCTGTATAGCAAGTTGCGGGTGAACGGCAATCTTGCGACGGTGCTCAGTAATATCGAACGATTCCAGAAGATACGCCAAACCCAGTACTCGAGTCTGCCTGTCATAACTCGAGTATCAGGGGTGCAATTCTCTGACGACCAAAGCCTCGACTCCATGCAGCGTGTATGGGGTAGTCTGGTGGATCAGGTTGCATTTGTTCAATACAATCCTTGGGAGAATGTTTACAGCCGCTCGATTACGGATCTTGGCGAGCCCTGTTCAGACTTGTGGCGCCGGATGTTCGTCTGGTGGGATGGAAAGGTAAACCCCTGCGATGTTGACTATAAGTCAACGTTGTCGGTAGGAACATTCCCAGGGCATACGTTATCGGCGATGTGGCGTTCTTCTGGCTATTCCAGTTTGCGTGATGCGCATCTTACTGGCAGGCGCGACGGGGTTGGTCCTTGTAACCGCTGTGCCGTAGTCTGACCACTGTGACTCAGCAAACTGCAAATCCAGAAACGTATCTCGTCGTCGGTGCGTCGGGGACTATCGGCTCTGCTCTTGTTCGTAGACTGATAAGGCCTGGTGTGGTGATTGGATTGCAGTATTGTAAAAACCGGTTGGCGGTAGAACATCTGCAAGAAAGCCTTGAGCAGGGTGGTGCCCGTGGTGTTTGTCTTCAATCGCCGCTCGATTCCGAAGAGTCGTGTGTTCAGTTGCTGGACCGCGTTCGTTCTGAAATGGGCACCCTTCATGGTATGGCTTTGTGCGGAGGGCGTGTTCCTTGGCAGGCATGGCAAGAAACCTCAGTGTTGGACTGGCAACAGGCAGTATTTGAGCACTGTGTAGTCCCGTTCGTCTTGACCAGATTGGTAATTCCCGAGATGCAGGAACGTGGTGAAGGCCGCATAGTGTATCTCAGCTCGATCGCGGCTAAGTACGGTGGTTCGCCGCGTAGCCTCCATTACGCTGCAGCTAAAGGAGCCTTGGAGACGTCAATGCGTGGTCTTTCGAGGGATGTTGCAAAGTCAGGCCTATGTATTAATGGAGTGCGGTCCGGGTTCGTCCATAGCCCGCAGCAGCAATCTGGTCGCTCAGCTCAGGAAATCGCCGATCGGATTCAAAAGATTCCGATGCATCGACCTGGAAAACCGGAGGAAGTCGCAGCCGCCATGGGTTTCCTCCTCTCAATAGATGCCAGCTACATAACTGGTGAAATTGTTACCGTTGCCGGTGGAGACTAGAGCGTGGTCACTATTACCGGGCAGCACTACAAGCGATGCTGGCCAATTCGGCTATTCAAGTGGTTAATCTGGCAATCGAGATCAAGGATGCTGCTGAAGTTGAAGCCCGCAACTGCACCCAGGTCGTGAGCGGTCTTCACTCTGATGCAATGTATTTCTCACGCGAGCCAATTCCGGTTCGCTGCAAATTGGCAAAATTCAAAATGACTTCAAGAAGGTCGAATGCTTGATGCAGGCCTTGAAGGCCTGAGTACAGCTTGCAGAAGATCGGTGATAGCTTGTCTAGCGTAGTTGTGTGGGATGGTCAAGGGGCACCGCCAGTTGGTGATTGGATGATAGTGCTTTGGCGAAGTTTCGGCGATGCCGCTACGCCACATGCCTCCTCAATCCCAAAGCTGGTCGAAGCCAATGCGGAGGTTCTTCGAAGTAGGTTTCTGGCTTGGATTTATGAGCTAGGAGAAACATCAATCAGTGGCAGGCGACTGCTCGATCATCTGGAGTTACGCCCCGGGTTCAGTTACTGGTGGATGACTTTGCTTTCGGGAAAGTGCAACTACGGAGGGTCTCCAGAGATTGATGATGCCATTCGTATGATGACTTTTGACGATTGGGCGACTGATCGAGCCCTGGGCCGCGTTACACTTGCGAGCGCCAATCAACCTCTGGCCGAGTGTATGCGATTGTGGTGTGCAAAGGCTGGTGTGGCATTCACGTGGCAATATCTGCCGAAGCCAGTCGCGCAGTTGTCGTGGATGCGACGTATATACAATTCTCTGCCGCTTGCTCTGCAGGCTTGGGCTTGGTTGGTTCGTTACGTGGTTATTCGTTGGCCTTTACGGGGTGTCGGTCTTAAGGGATGGCAGCAGACGGAAGGACAGGTGACCTTTTTCTCCTACCTGTTTAATTTGGCGCCGAGTGCCGTAACAGAGGGACGATACGAGAGCCGGTATTGGGCGCATCTCCCAGATACCCTACAGCGTGAAGGCTGCAAAACCAACTGGCTGCATCTGTTTGTGAAGGATAGTGTACTGCCTAGTGCCGGTAAAGCGGCGTCCACTATTCGCGAATTCAACAAAGCGGCATTAGGCGCGCAGGTCCATATCACTCTTGATGCATTTTTGACGGTACGCGTTGTCTTGAAGACGCTCCGGGATTGGTTCAAGATTGCCTGGGCTTGCAGGCAGTTGCCGAAACCGGTTTCTGTAACGACCAGCGGGGGGCTTGCGCTTTGGCCTTTGCTTGCAGATGATTGGCGGCAATCGATGGTTGGCCCAACCGCTATCAGTAATTGCCTGAACCTGAACTTGTTTGAGTCTGCAATGAAGTCTTTGCCCAGGCAGCGGATCGGGGTGTATCTTCAGGAAAATCAAGGTTGGGAATGTGGCTTGAGACAGGCATGGACGGCGTCGGGTCAGGGACAGCTTGTTGGATGCCCCCATTCCACTGTACGTTTCTGGGACTTACGGTATTTTTTCGACCCGAGGAGTTACAAGCGACAGGCCGATCACCCCATGCCGTTGCCAGATCAGGTCGCGCTCAATGGAGCCGCTGCCATGCAGGCTTATCTTGCCGGTGGTTATCCGGCGGATGAATTGAATGAGGTAGAGGCCCTGCGCTATCTGTATCTTGATGGGTTCAGTGCCGCGCCAAGAACCGATTCAACGCCGATGAAGGGAGTACTTCGCCTGCTTGTGCTTGGCGATTACCTGTTGAGCAGTACACAGGTACAAATGTGTTTGCTGAAGCTGGCAGTGCCCTCCTTGCCAGCGGGGACGGTCATTACGGTAAAGCCTCACCCAGCCTGTCCGATCAAGCCAGAGGACTATCCCGGTGTTCGCATGACGGTGACGATGGCCCCTATGGTTACACTGCTATCCGAATGTGATGTGGCGTATACCAGTGAGATGACCTCGGCCGCCGTCGAGGCCTATTGTGCCGGCATACCTGTGATTTCGGTCCGGGACCCGAATACCTTCAACCTGAGTCCCCTGCGTGGACGAGAGGGCGTTTCGTTCGCCAGTACCCCAGAGGATTTGGCTAGTGCTCTTATTTCTGCTGCAGCCACCTCATGTTTGAGGCGAAAGAAGCAAGATTTCTTTACTCTCGACGCCCGCCTGCCCCGTTGGAAGAAACTCATACTCGAGACCGTCGAATGAATATATTTATTCGACGGTGTCAGGCTGCTGGCGTACGTCAAACTTGTTTCGATCAGGATTTGTATTTATGACACCCGCAAGAGTTTTTAACGGTAAAAATGTTGTTGTCACCGGCCACACCGGCTTTAAAGGTTCCTGGCTTGCCGCATGGCTTAAGTCGCTTGGAGCGAAGGTTGTCGGCATAGCCCTCGATCCGCCAAGCGATCCATCGCATTTTTCCGCCGCTCGCCTGGGGGATGGCATGACCGATTTGCGGATCGATATTCGCGAGCGATCCGCGTTACAGAGTGCCATCGTGTCCGCTCAGCCGGATTTTCTGTTCCACCTCGCGGCGCAATCTTTGGTCCGGCGCTCCTATGCTGAGCCGATTGAAACCTGGCAGACCAATGTTCTGGGTACGCTGAATGTGCTTGAAGCCTTACGGGCGTTGGATAAGCCTTGTGCTGCTGTGATCGTCACCAGCGACAAGTGTTACGACAATGTGGAGTGGGTCTGGGGCTATCGCGAAACTGACGCGATGGGCGGGCCGGATCCCTACAGCGCATCCAAAGGGGCTGCCGAGCTGGCGATTCGCTCCTATATTAAGTCGTACTTCTCCAAGGCCACTAGCCAAGTGCGCATTGCCTCAGCCCGAGCGGGGAATGTGATCGGCGGGGGGGATTGGGCTGCAGATCGTATCGTGCCGGATTGCGTGAGGGCATGGTCGGTCAATCAAGAGGTCGAGTTACGGAACCCCAAGGCAACGCGGCCATGGCAGCATGTCCTTGAACCGCTGAGCGGATATTTGAATCTTGCCATGGCGCTAACGCAACGGCAAGACTTGCATGGTGAGCCGTTCAACTTCGGCCCTCCCGCGGAGCAGAATCACAGCGTGTTGGAACTGGTGCAGCGGATGGCGGTGCACTGGGATCAGGTACGCTGGCGGGATGCGTCGCAAGCATCGGCGGGGCCCTATGAGTCCGGGTTGCTGAAGCTCAATTGCGACAAGGCCCTGCACCACTTGCGCTGGCATGCCGTGATGGGTTTTGAGGATACGGTACGGATGACGGCAGAATGGTACCGTGTGTATTACCAAGAGCCGCGGCAGATTGCAGCTACCACGAATGCGCACATCGCGGCCTATAGCGCGATGGCGAAACAAAGAGGATTGGCGTGGGCGCAATGACCCTCGACGACGTGGTGCTGACACCCCTGGCGAGGATTGAGACAGCCGGCGGGGATGTGCTCCACGCCATGAAGCAGAGCGATGCCGGCTATGCGGGGTTCGGGGAAGCCTACTTTTCCTGGGTGGCAGGGGGGGCAGTGAAGGCTTGGAAGCGCCATGCGCGAATGACGATGAATCTGATCGTTCCTTTGGGGAAGGTGCGGTTTGTGTTTCATTTGGATGGCGGGAATGAGTTTCGGGTGGAAGAGATCGGGGTAGATGGCTACGCGAGAATCACTGTTCCTCCTGGCATCTGGTTTGGTTTTCAGGGACTGGCCGCGCCCAAAAGCCTGGTGTTAAACATTGCAAGCATCCCCCATGATCCCAATGAAGTCGAGCGTCGTGCGGTGACAGAGATCCCCTATGGTTGGAATTAATTTATGAAAGTCATCCTTCTCGCTGGCGGCTTTGGCACGCGCCTGGCCGAATACACTGACGTGATTCCCAAGCCTATGGTGCCGATCGGCGGCAAACCGATTCTTTGGCACATCATGCAGACGTATGCTCACTTCGGGCACAAGGATTTCTATGTGGCGCTGGGTTACAAGGCCGAGGTGATCAAGGAGTATTTTCTCAACTATCGGGCGCTGAATGCGGATTTTACGATCGATCTTGTCTCGGGTACCGTCAGGCCGCATCAGACCGACTCTGTCGATTGGCGGGTGACCTTGGTCAACACGGGCGACGCCACCATGACTGGCGGTCGCGTCAAGCGCATGAAATCGTTTATCGGTAATGAGACCTTCATGTTGACCTACGGGGATGGTGTCGCCGACATTGATCTGCAGGCGCTGCTGGCCTTTCATCGAAGCCATGGCAAGATGGTCACGGTGTCTGCCGTACGCCCGGCGGCCCGATTCGGGGAGTTGGAGCTGGATGGCGCGCGGGTGTCGAGTTTCAAGGAGAAGCCGCAGTTGCACGAGGGCTGGATCAACGGAGGATATTTTGTGATCGAGCCGGCATTTTTTGATCTGATCGCCGGGGATAGCACCTTGTTAGAGCGTGAGCCGTTGGAGCAAGCCGCCCAAGCCGGTGAGTTGATGGCGTATCGCCATGACGGCTTCTGGCATTGCATGGATACCAAGCGAGACCACGAGTTGCTGGAATCGCTGTGGGCTAAAGGCGCGCCCTGGGCTGTGTAGATTGAATCCATGCGTATACTTGTTCTAGGAGGATTCGGTTTTGTGGGCGGGCGGGTTGCCAAGCATTTGCATCGAGCTGGCTATTCAATCGTTCTCGGAACTCGACAAGCGTACAGCTCCCCCGAGTGGTTGCCCCAGGCGGAAGTGGTGCAACTGCACTGGCATGATGCTGCCGCATTGGAACGCGGCTGCCGTGGCGTGGATGTGGTGATTCATGCGGCAGGCATGAATGCTCAAGATTGTGCGGCGGATCCGGTGTCGGCACTGGAGTTTAACGGCTTGGCCACCGCCCGGTTGTTGGCCGCAGCAATTCGAACGGGCGTGCAGCGGTTTATTTATCTCTCTACGGCCCATGTGTATGCCAGTTCTCTGGTGGGCACAATCACGGAGAACACCTGTCCTCGGAATCTGCATCCCTATGCGACGTCGCACCTTGCGGGGGAGTATGCCGTGTTGGCTGCCGGTCAGCGCGGGCAAATCCAGGGCATCGTCCTGCGACTCTCGAACGCATTTGGCGCACCGGTGTCAAAAGAGGCCAATTGTTGGATGTTGCTGGTGAATGATCTGTGCCGGCAGGCAGCTGAGACGGGAGAGCTGAAGCTCCACACGGCAGGAACGCAATTGAGAGATTTCATCACCCTGGAAGACGTGGCCCGCGCGGTGCTGCATGTATTGCAAGTCGAACCCACTCGACTCGGCGACGGCCTCTTCAACCTCGGCGGGGATGCTGTTGAATCAGTCTTTTCGATGACGGAGGCGGTGGCGGCTCGCTGGAACGCGTTGACCGGCAAGGATCTGCCGATCATTCGGCCGGACCCCTCCGGTCCGTTGCCAGAGCCGTTGAACTATTCCTCCAAGAAGCTTCAGTCAAGCGGGTTTTCGCTGACTTCACGGGCACATCAGGAGATCGACGCGACCTTGAGTTTCTGTATGGGTGCGTTCGGCAGATGACTGGGGTCATGCAGGCGCCAGTCGTTTCCATCGTCATTCCGACCTACAATCACGCAAAGTTTCTGCGCGGAGCGTTGAATTCCGTCATCGCACAAACCTTCACCAGGTGGGAGGCTATCGTCGTCAACAATTATTCTCAGGACGACACGGTCTCGGTGATTGAGTCTTACCGCGACCCCCGAATTCGCTTTGTCAATTTCGCCAATCAGGGAGTTATCGCGGCGTCACGCAATTATGGCATCTCCCTGACAACCGCCCCCTACATCGCATTCCTCGATTCCGACGACATCTGGTATCGGGAGAAGCTTGACCGATGCCTGCGGCGTCTGGAGGAAGGATTTGATATGGTCTGTCATGCCGAAAAGTGGATCGGCCCCGCCGACCGGACGCGCATCGTCGCGTATGGCCCGGAAGCGCGCGCCACATATAGTGCGCTACTGTACGAGGGGAACTGTATTTCCACATCCGCGGTCGTCGTCAAGCGCGAGTTCGTGGAACGAGTCGGCCGCTTCAGCGAAGACGCCGCCTTCATTACCGCTGAGGATTATGAGTTGTGGCTTAAGCTGGCAGGAGCCGGTGCGAAGATTGGTTTTGTGACCGATATTCTTGGCGAATACCTGATTCATGAGGGCAATCAGAGTCGCGTCGCACTGCGCAACATGGAGGCCGTCATGGCGGTCGTTCAACATCACCTGGCCGGCCAAGCGGGCGGAAGCGGGGCGAGCGTATTGCGTACCCGTCGTCGCTTGGCGCTGATCTATTACAGCGGTGCGCGTGGTCTACAAGATTGTGGTCAGTTCTTTGCTGCCTGGCCGTATTTTCTCAAGGCCGTAGCGACGTATCCGCTTGTGCCGAAATTTTATGTCGCAATGTTGTTGAATGCCTGCGGTCGCCAACCATGACGGGTGGTGATTTGCTGTGAGCATGCGCAGGGCCATCGCGTGTGCCGTTTCCGAGATGGTCGCCTGCGGCCGCTGTTGTCTCGCGTCACGGCTCGGCTTGCGTATCCTTCTCTACCATGCGATCGGGTCTCCCGCGTTGGGCGATGGGCGCGGGCTGTTCTCCATCCGCCCGGATTTGTTTGAGCAGCAGATGAATCATCTGTCAGAGCTGTATGTCGGGCGTGTCGTCGGGCTTGATCCCGATCTGCGCATTGAATCGGAGCTTCAGATCGCCATCACCTTCGATGACGGGTATGCAGACAACCTTGATGTCGCAGCCCCGATACTCGCAGCGAGAGGATTGCCATTTACGGTTTTTGTGACGGCGGACTTTATTAGGAATAGCCGTCCCGGCTTTCTGACGCCATCTGGACTGCGCGAGCTTGCGGCTGTGCCGAGAGTACGGATCGGTGCGCATGGCGCCACCCATGTGGCGCTATCGGAATGCGATGACGCGCAACTTCGGGACGAATTGCATTCAAGTAAACGCTATCTCGAAGATACGATTGGCCGCGAAGTCTGCACGATGGCCTTCCCCTACGGAGCGGCGAATCATTGCGTTCGCGATGCCGTCGCGGCGGCAGGGTACCGGTTGGCGGCGTCCAGCTATGCATACGTCAACGATGCCAAGAGAGATCGCCTCATGCTTGGAAGAACGGAAGTGCTGGGAGGCGATTCCCTGCGGGTGTTTCGTCAAAAATTGCATGGCGACTGGGATTGGCGTCGCTGGCTCACAAAGGATCCCGCCTGTCTATGAGCTGTGACGTGACGGTCGTTGTTCCTATTCTCAACGAAGCGGACTCGCTGCCGCAATTGCTTGCCGCGCTTAAGGCGCAGACGCATCGTCCGAAGGAATTGATTTTTTCCGATGCCGGGTCGACGGACGGAAGCGCGGCCCTCATTGAACAGTGGTGGCGGGAGGAACGGTGGGAGGGCGGGGCTTGTCAGGTGTTGGCAGTTCCTGGCGCCATGCCTGGTGCGGGGCGGAACGCGGGAGTTCGTGCTGCGAGCAGCGAATGGATCGCATTTATCGATGCAGGGATTGAGCCGGAGCCGGCGTGGCTCGAAAGACTATGTTGTCAGGCACAGGATCACCATTCCTTGGCTGTCTTCGGGGTCTGTCACTTCTCAGCCGAAGCAAGATTTGAACGGGCAGTCTGTGCATTGTCGTATGGCCAAGGTTCAGTCCATTCCGTGATTCCGGCATCACTGTTTCATCGCCGGGTGTTCGATGAGATTGGGTTTTTCCCCGAGCATCTAAGGGCGGCCGAAGATCTCGTGTGGGGCAATCGCTTGTTTGACCGCTACGGAGAAAGGGATATTTGCCCGGATGCAATCGTGCATTACACACATTTTACATCGAGCTGGGGACAGGCTCTCCGTAAGTGGAAAATGGCTGAGTATAGTAGCGTCGTGGCAGGAGTTCGGTTACGTCAGCAGATGTTGTGTCTCCTGGGGCTTCCATTGGTGTACAGCGCGCTATTTTCAGGGACTGCAGTCGGGGCCTGGGCATTTCTCGTATATGTGACGTTTCGGGGCGTGATTGATCCTGTGCGCCGCAGTAAGGATCGTCCTTGGTGGGGACAAAACCCTGAGACGCTAGTAATTGCCCCTGGGTTGGCTGTTGCACTCGATCTGGCGAAACTTGCAGGTATTGTGCAGGGGCTCGTTTCTAAGCGTTTCGACACGATAGAAGTAATGAAGCTCAACCAAGGTAGTTGAGCGAATTGCAAACTATGAAACAGCACAAGACGGAACGGTTCCCGATGTTGTGCGTGTGCTGTCGATTCTGGTTCAGGCAGCTTGCGAAGAGGGTGGGGGAATGTTTTTTCTGCGAGAAGCACCTATCTACTTGGACCTCAGTTTGAATGGACTTTGTTAATTGTGACTTTTGCGGTAGTGCTGAATCCGAGGTTGTGACTCGTCAAACGGATCTCTTGCACCGGACAACCGATGAAGTGTTTTTCATTGTCCGCTGCCTATGTTGCGGACTGCAGTATACCAACCCTAGGCCCGGTCAAGATGAGATCGGGCGCTACTACGCTGCAGGCTATGCATTTCATGTTTCCCCTTCTGCGTGGCGCCGGTGGCTGGATAGAGCCTTGGATCTGTTGGCCAACTCCCCGTTGGCGATCGTCGTATCGATACTGCCTCCGGTGGCTCGACGGATCGCCGCCCGTATTAGACCCAGGATCAGCGACCCGGTGTTGGATCATTATCGTGCTGGGAATGGCGGAGCCTTTCTGGATATCGGATGTGGCTCTGGGTGGCACGCACATTACTGGGGAGGACAAAGCTCTTTACTGGCGTGTCGGGGATGGACAGAGGTGGCAGGCATCGAGGTTTCCGATGTGGCGAGAAGGTCATTGGCCGAGGCAGGAGTACGATGTTGGGCACACATTACGGAGGTTCCTGATTCGGAATTTTTCGGGCTGATCAGGATGAACTGGTCCTTAGAGCATGTTCATTCCCCGACCGATTATTTCACTTTTATCGCTGCGCATCTTCAGGCGGGCGGGCGGGCTGTGATAGCTGTGCCAAACTATGACGGCCTGATTTATCGGCTGGCGCCTGACTGTGTGGAGTTGCCGGTTCATCTGTATCACTTCAGACCAAAAGATGTCCTAGCTTATGCTGCGCGCCATGGGTTACTTGTCGTTAGACAAGTGACTTTTTCCTATCCTGAAATGTTTCGTGCTGCAGCTGAGGTCGGCTTGTTGCCATCGGTGTTTTCTTCTCGTCTGGGAGTTTCCGCCGCGAAGGAGATGTTGCGTACATTGGCGCCATTTGATCAGGCTGGTTGGGGTAATGATATGGTGATCGTTCTTGAGAAGTCTTTGCCATCGGGAGGGGTAAGTGCCGGCACATAGCGGCTTTCCCTTTCGCCAAGGCGGGAATGATACAGCTCGCTACTATAGCCTGGCACGATATGCATTGCGGGATGCGCTGACATTGCTCGGTGTTAGCCCAGGCCAGCGCGTACTTTTGCCCGCGTTGATATGCCGAGACTTGCTCGCGCCAATTGCCATGCTGGGTGCAAAGCCTTGTTGGTATGAGGTTGACTCAGGGCTGTTGCCTGTTGGTTCACCGAATAATTGGCCCAAGGCAGAGGCCGTATTGGCGGTTAACTACTTCGGTTTTGCACAGGATTTAGCCCCCTTCATCGCCTACTCACAAAGGACGGGCGCGAGGATTATCGAAGATAATGCACACGGTTATTTGAGTCGAGACCCTAAGGGCTGCTGGCTGGGATCTCGGGCTCAATTGGGGTTGTTTAGTTTTCGAAAAACCATTAGAGTTCCTGATGGTGCGGCTTTATTAGTTAGTGACGCCTCACTGATGCCGAGCCTGCCAGAGCAACTCCTATTTGATGGGGGAGGGATACACACGGCACAAACATTGAAGTCGAGAATGCGTCAAATCCCACTGGTTGGCTCTAGGCTTCTTCGCACCGCTACGGTCGTTGCAAGAACTATCAGGAAGCAAAAGACTGGGAGTGCGATACCATTCTCAAACCCGTTTTCTGAATCTGAAATTCCTGCTGCGCCAAACCCGTGGACTGGTCTACTCGGTGCTGTGGCGCGGTTCGATGGTAACGCAGAAATCGCTCGCCGCCGTAAGGCCTATATTCAGTGTGCTATGGAGGGAGAGCGTGTTGGCGTTATGCCTGTTTTCCCCACGTTGCCGGACTATTGTGCGCCTTATGGGTATCCATTTAGGAGCAATATTGTAGGGCGTGGTGCTATGCAGCGCATGGCCGATAGGCTGGGATTTGATCTTGTCACGTGGCCGGATCTGCCTGGAGCAGTTAGGGAGACGGCCCCCTTGTACTATCAAGATGTTCAGTTGATCAATTTTCTATGGTGAACTGGATTCAATACGAGGGACATGCCGACGGTTGGGACAAGCAACTGGAGACTCTTGGTGGTGGTTTTTATCAAAGTCATGGCTGGGGGAAAGTTCGCTGTGTTGCGGGTTGGCTGCCGGTACGGCTCCTAGCCACTTCGCGCGGACAAGTGGTGGCGGCGGCAAGCGTGTTGACCCAGCGCCGTGCGGGAATTCAGGTTTGCTGGATCCCGGGTGGTCCAGTTGGGCCCGCTGTTCATTTTGAAAGTGGCTTTCGAGATGTTCTAGGGAAATTATTGGGTTGCCGCATTTTCTATTGCCGAATGAGTCTGCTTCGGGAAAGCCTGCAGGAGGAAAAGGAGGGCCTAGTAAGGACTGGCTGGAAGCGCCCTTCCGTGAACATGAGCAGCGGTCTCACGATGCTCTACTCTCTCAAAGAGGAGGAGTTTGAACGCTTGAGTCGGACAAGCCGAAACTGGCGACACAATCTGAAGAGGTCTGATTCTCACGGTCTTCTTATTGAACGGTGGAATCGTCCGAATCTGACAGAAATATCAGCACTTTATCGGGAAATGGAAGAGTTGAAGTCGATTCCTGTCCAGCATTCCGAGGCAGAGCTTGAGGCTATGTTGGTGAACCTTGGCGATCGACTCGTGCTGTACCGATGTCTTGATGCTGAAGGTAGATTGCTTGCGGTACGCGGGGCAGGACTGTTTGGTGATACTGCATGGGATCTCTTGGCGGCAGCAGGCGCAAGCGCGCGAAAAGTGTATGCGTCGCACGCCACCCTCTGGGCGCTGTTTGAGCATTGTCGCCAGCGAGGTTTGTCGCACTATGACCTTAGTGGCGTTGACCCGATTGGCAACAAAGGTGTGTACGATTTCAAGCAGGGGACTGGTGCTCGGCTAGTCGAGTGTCTCGGTGAATGGGAATGGGCATCTCTCCCGGGCATGTGCTGGGCGTTCAATTGGGCACTAAAGCAAAGGGGCGGTGCTAGTTCATAGTCGTATGGACGTGCATATTGTCGTCGAGTGCAAGTGTTGAAATCCATTTGTTTCGTTGTGACTACGCCTTTTGCGGTTAATGCGTTCTTGCTGACGCATTTGAAGGCATTGGCAGATTGTTGCTCGGTCACATTGTGTGTGAATCGTTCTCTCTACCCGCTTTCTGAACAAATCGATTCACGCATTCGAGTGGTTGATTTCAAGATTGCGAGAGAAGTTTCTGTTTTTATGGACCTGCGGGCGTTTCTTTTTCTTGTGTTATTTTTTCGAGCCGAAAAATTTTCAGCAGTGCACAGCATCACTCCCAAGGCCGGGCTGCTGGCGATGCTTGCCGCTCGCCTCGCCGGTGTTCGACTGCGGCATCACACGTTCACCGGCCAGGTCTGGGCCAATAGAAGCGGGATTGCTCGGTACGTACTGAAAACGTTCGATCGAATGATTGTTCATTCTGCCTCGCAAGTGTTTGCAGATAGCCCGTCACAGTGCCGATTTCTCGATAATGAGAGGGTGGTCGGGTCTGGCGGGATCTCTATATTGGGGCCGGGCTCGATTTCAGGTGTCGATTTGAGCCGCTTTCGGCCAGAGACGGAGGTGTGTCATCAGGTGCGTGCTGAGCTAGGCACGGCCGGAGACGTGTGTGTGTTTCTCTCGGTCGGACGCCTGACCAGAGACAAAGGCGTCTTCGATTTGGTCGAGGCATTCACGACTGTAGCGGGTATAAATCCATGCGTGGAACTGTGGCTCGTTGGGCCGGATGAGGAGTGCCTATTTGATCAGATGGAGAAACAGAAAGAGCATGGCCCCGGCCGCATGCGGTGGCTTGGGCAGACGTTTCGCCCTGAGCGCTATATGGCGAGCGCCGATGTTCTCGTGTTACCGAGTTATCGGGAAGGATTCGGTTCCGTGGTCATTGAGGCGGCGGCCTGTGCAATTCCAACCGTTGCCTACCGTATCGATGGTGTCATCGATGCGGTGGTCGAGGATCGTACCGGATTATTGGTAGAGATTGGCAACGTCGAAGCGCTCGCAGCAGCAATGCTCCGTGTTTCCTTGGATTGTGCTGGGCGGCAAAGATTGGGCAGTCAGGCATTGGATCGCGTATCGAAGGAATTTTCCAGTGCGGTTGTGACGGCGGAATGGCGGGCCTTTTACGAGCGGGTTTTGTGAAACAGTCTGATCAGATAAAACGCGTGGTTGGCCTGACCGATCTCAATATAGGGATGCGTGATCTTTCCTATCGCTATCCTTCAGTGCGGTTGTTCTGGTGCTTGGGATTTGTTTATGCCTCGTTCATGGCGTTGCTGCTGCAGAAAGTGGTGTTGCCATTGATCCCGGAAATGCATGCCGGACATGGTTTATTGCCAAACGATGCCATCATTTTTCACAACATTGCTGCCGAGGTTGCGGAACGAATTCGTGCAAACGGTTGGTCTGAGTGGAGGCTATTTCCTGGAGCTGCTGGGAATGTTGGGGTGCTTGCGGCGATATACGCATTGGTGGGGCCGGACCCGGCATGGTTCATTCCGGTCAATGCGGCGGCTCATGCTACCGGTGCCGTGCTCATTTATAGAATGGGCGGACGCTTGTGCCCCGGCAATGCCGGTATGCTCGGTGGCCTCATTGCAGGGATCGCATTCTTGGCGTTTCCTTCCGCACTGCAGTGGTATGGGCAGAATCATAAGGATGCCTTTGCTATTGCGGGGACGTTGCTTGTGCTGGACGCGTGGCTTGATCTGCATTCAAGGCAGGACATTGCATTTAGAGGCATGATGCCGCTGGTCGTACGGGCTGCTTTGGGTGCGTTGTTAGTAGGGCTAGTTCGTCCGTACTTCCCTGTTATCCTGGTTTGTGCCTTGGTGGTTTCGTCCGCGATCGCCACAGCTCCTGGCGTGATTGGACGGCTGCGGGTGACTGCGCATTCGCTGGCGAAGCAATTGATGCTAATAGTTTCTGTGTCAATAATCGCTCTTGTGTTCACTTCTCTGCTCACTGATAAAGATTTGGACGTAGGCGTTGGTTCTTACGTTGTAGGCGACTCGGGGAAAGTGGCGCTACGCACCTTTTTAGACCCAGAAACTGGCGAAAAGTGGCAATGGAAAACGACGGACATTGTGCCGTCTGAGATCGATAAGGCCTTTAGACGAGCTTCCGAGCTACGGGTCCACTTCGTGGTATTTGGTCGCTCAGTCGGCGTCGGGTCGGAGGTTGATGGTGAGCGCCTACCAAACGATGCAGGGGGCACTCTGGCCTATATGCCGCGAGCGTTAGTGGTAGGGTTGTTTGCGCCGTTCCCAGAAACTTGGGTCGTGCGTGTGTCTGCGCCGAGGTTGATAGGAGCCGTGGAGACCGCGATTTGGTATGTGTTTGCCCTCGGTATCATGATTACCGTGCTGCGCATGCCAAGTCGGCAACTACTCGCGGGGATAATATTTTGCACGACCTTGCTTCTGATGCTCACTTACATTCATCCCA
The DNA here is from genome assembly GCA_030645475.1 of Nitrospirota bacterium. Taxonomy (NCBI): domain Bacteria; kingdom Pseudomonadati; phylum Nitrospirota; species Nitrospirota bacterium. The sequence continues at coordinate 32,457 of JAUSMA010000071.1, read as the reverse complement.
ACGTGGGGACGCTCTACAGACAGCGTTTTGGGGTTTGGCAGTTCTTTTTACTCTGTGGCTCCGTCGGCTGGGCCAGTCTGATTCTCGGAACCCTTGATCGGCGAACAACGGCCAGGGAGGGAGAGGACCGGGTGGAGGTGTTCGCTGATAAGGCTGCTCAAGGCGGAGGGCTATCTTTCGGAGTTGATCGGCTCGCTGCGTCCGGCGCGGTGGTCATCATGGTTACATTGCTGTGCTACCTCGGGTTCCTTGCCAGGGATTTGCTGCTGGTGAAGCAGTTAGGGATGAGCGAGGGGCTCGACGCATTCTTTACTGCTGTGATGATCCCGATGTTTTTCGTGACGTTTCTGGCGATGCCAATGGCGGATGCCCTGACGTTGCCCTTCCTCTCGGCTAAGGGGGCCGAGTCTGCGGGACAGCGTGATTTGCTGATTCGCCACATGCTGGGTTTCGCCATCATGCTTTTGGGGACGGTGGCAGCGCTGGTGGTTGTCGCTGCGCCACAGATTGTTTGGCTTGTTCTTGGCGCCAACGGATCGGAACAGGCGGACATGGCTACGGCAATACTGCGTTGGTTTGCCCCAATCATCCTGCTGTCCGCTTGGACGGTCGTCGGGAACGCGGCTCTGAATGCGCTGGGCCGATCACGAGAGGCGGCGCTTGGGCAGCTAGTTGTGCCGGTAGTAACCATTGCCGCCTTGATCTTCGCTTCCTCTGGTAACGCCGCGGTTATGGCGATCGCGGGCATGTTGTTTGGAACAATTCTGAATATAGCGTGGGTACTGCTCTGTCTTCGCGCCTGTGGTATCCAGTTGGTTCCTACCATACCTGCCTTGCCGGTTCTTCGATCGGTAACTTTGTCATACCGGCGTCTGGTAGGCGCAGCTGTGCTGACTGCGGTGCTGATTCCGATGAACTACACGTTTGCAGCTTCGGTCGCTTCAGGGGCGGTTTCGGCATGGGCACTAGCAAGCAAGATTGTGGCGTTGCTCTCAGGGCTGGCTAGCGTGGGGGCGTCTGCTGTTGTATTGCCGCATCTCGCGCATCTTCTGTCGCATGGGGCGAAGAAGGGTATGCGGGACGACGCGTACTTCCTGCTTGTAATGGGTGGCTGGATAGGCGGATCGTTGGCCGTTGGGGCGGTGCTGTTTGCCGAGCCGTTAGTCGGTGCGGCTCTGTCCGGGAGCTTGTCTCAGGCGCAGGTCACCAACTTAGCTAATATCGTCAAGATAGGTGTGTTACAGCTGCCCCTCGCTATTTCCGGAGCGCTTATGGTGAAGATGGCCATTGTTTCAGGCGCGTCGTCACGTGTGTTGTTTGCTGCAACGCTGGGCTTTCTCTGCAACCTGTTGGTGAACATGCTGCTCGTCGCGCGTTTGGGTGTCATGGGGGTGGCGATCGGAACATTGACGGCGACAGCGGTTTCGACTCTAAGTCTGGCCGTGGCTGCGCATCGACAAGTCGGGCTCTCAACACGAGAGTTGCTGACTTTGTTTGTAAGTTGGTTAGTTTGGGCAAGTGTATGTGTTGCTGTTGACTCGCACAGCACAGCGGCAATTGTATACGCCGCCCTCGCCATTCTGGGGATGGCTTGGGCACAGCTCACCATTTGTCGGGATGGCCAGGAACTTGCGATTAATGAAGCGGTTGTTTGATTTTTGCGCTGCTCTGGTCCTAAGTATGCTGTTGTTGATTCCGGTGGGCGTTGTCGGGCTTGCCGTTCTCGTCACGTCACCTGGTCCGGTGTTGTACTGGAGCGACCGGGTTGGTCGCCAGAATCGTCTATTCAAAATGCCCAAGTTCCGGAGCATGCGGGTAGATGCGCCGGCCGTTGCGACGCATCTGCTCATAGATCCGTCCATGTATGTGACGCCGATCGGCTCCTTTTTACGCAAGGCGAGTTTGGATGAACTGCCGCAGCTCTGGAGTATCCTGAAGGGAGACATGAGTTTTGTTGGGCCTCGTCCTGCTTTGTTCAATCAGCATGACCTCATTGCCTTGCGTACTAATCAAGGTGTGCACGAGTTGGTGCCTGGACTAACCGGCTGGGCTCAGGTTAACGGTCGTGATGAGTTGCCCATCCCTGAGAAAGTCAACCTGGATGCGGAATACCTGCGCCGACAGTCGTTCAGGTTCGATCTCTGGATTCTGTGGCTGACTTTCGTGAAAGTTCTTCGTCGGGATGGCGTAACGCATTGAATCCTAATGGTGGCTCATGTTACGTATCGCAAAGTGCCTAACTAGGATTAGGGGTATTAAGAAACTGTAGTGATATGAATTCAACGGGTTCTCACCCAGCATATTGCAACGGCACGTGTTGAACTCAAACAGGGGACTTGCAGTTGCTTGATGAGACTCTTGTCATCAATTCGAGGGATTTCATTGATCGGCAACTTTAGCCGCTTGGCCTCGTTCATGAATTGATTCGTTTGAGGCGTCCGATTTGGGCACCGTCCATCCGAGCCGGTATCTTAAGATCTCACTTCTGAGCCCCTGTAAATAGTTGTGTGCGTTGAAGCATCTTCGGTCAAGAGGGGCTTGGAGCAACGGATACGACCTGCCAGTTCTTGAGAGGATCGTGGTGCCAATGACTTACTCCATCGCTAGGCAGCCATCCGAGCAAGTGGCCTACTTCGACACCATCATCCGCGTGGTGCTGGCTGTGTATATCGCAGCTCTTCCTTTCAAATCGCTGCTTATTGTGGAACGAAACGGGTTTTTGGTGTTATTGGGATTGCTGGTTATATGGTCTGTTCGCAACCGGTGTTTTTTCTATTCTCGGACACCGTACGATCTGCCCTTGCTGGCCTTTGTCGTCTGGGTGGGACTCACGATCCCATTCTCTGTGGCTCCGTCCTATAGTGCGAAGGAATATGGCAAGTTACTTCAGCACATGGTGGTTTTCTACGCGGTACTCCATTTTTTCAAAGGACTGCTCTATCGGCAGGTTCTTTTGGGGTTGATGGGGATTACAGCCATCATTGTCACTGCTTATGGGCTCACACAGTTCAATCTCGAAAATCCTCAGGCTGTGGTCTCGTTTCTGCCTGCTGAGGTATGGCTGACAACATTTCTAGTCATGGTCATCCCCTTTGGGTTGGCTGTGGCATTAGGGGAGGGGCCTCTAGAAGTAAGAAGTGGTGGTGCGCTTGTCGTAGGGATGATGATGGTCTGCCTGCTTGCGACTCAGTCGCGCGCAGGGCTCCTTGCCCTTGTTGCGGAGAGTTGGGTGATTGCTTGGTTCATCCGTTCGGCCTCCTCAAGAATTGTCGCTGGGGTCACAACAGTATGTGTGGTCGCTGCTGTTCTGCTGGTTTTTAATGAAAATGTCATCTTTGGAGCGGGAGCGGGAACCGGAGCCGGAGCCGACATCACGAATTCGATTCCTCTCAAAAAAGGATTTTCCTCTGTGGTTCACAGGTTTGAAATTTGGCTGTTTACCCTGTCTGAGATCGGCAAACATTGGTTAGTTGGAATCGGATATGGAAGCCAAAGCTATTTGCTTCTGTATGGCCAGGAACCAGAATTCGTTAGGCCTGGACATGGTTCCATTACGCATGCAGGGACACATAATATTTTTCTCTATATGGCGCTCCATGTTGGGATCCCGGGGATGTTGCTGTTTGGGTGGCTTTTTATTTTGATTGTGTGGCGAACTGCTGAAGAATACCGACAGGCTCACGATTGGCTGTCAAGAATTGTGCTTGTGGGGACAATAGGAAGTGTTGCGGGATTAATTCTACGTCTGCAATTCGACCAAATGCTGGTCGGATCGTTGGCGATGCTTTTCTGGGTGTTTTTGGCAATGGCGGTTTTGAGCTACTCGTCATACAATCAAGCAGTTAAGGAAGTTCGAGCTGGAAGGTTTGGAGCGTTAACGAAAGCGTAAGTGGCATTTATGCAAAAAGTTCTAATCTCCCTGTTCCATTGTCTCGTCGGTCGCTATGGTCAATTCATGCAGCAGTATCGATCAGTTCTTGTGGTCTGCACACAGCTCGGGCTTATTGCGGTGGCGAATATGGCAGCCTTTGCTCTTCGATTCGAAGGGGATATTCCCCACGACCAATTTGGATTGTTCTTAAGAGGCCTTCCCATCGTATTGGCCATATATTCGGTTTGTCTTGCTGTGTTTGGCATTCAGCAAGGGCTGTGGCGCTATGTCGGCCTCCATGATTTAGGTCGTATCCTCTGGGCTACCGTTATTAGTTCTGCCGTGTTCTTCGGAGTAGTGCATGGTTTACTCGGGTGGGACGCCTATCCCCGCTCAGTCATTATTCTCACGGGTGTGCTCAGCGGACTGTTTCTTGCTGGTATTAGGCTGGCTGTTCGCTGGTTCCGTGAATGGCTTCGGGTCTTAAGCCCCTCAGCTAGAAGAGTCTTGATTGTTGGAGCGGGCCATGCCGGCGAGTTATTGGTGCGGGATATGTTGAGCGATGGGAACTCGCACTACCGGCCGGTCGGTTTAGTGGACGATGATCCGATTAAGCGGAAGATGAAGATTCATGGTGTATCGGTGGTGGGGTCGATTGAGGACATTGCCGCGCTGACGCGTGGCCTCGCGGCCCACGAGATCATTGTGGCGATTCCCTCGGCGTCGACCGCGTTGAAGCAGCGAATCCTTGCCGCGTCTGAGGGATGCAAGGTTCCTATCAAGCTCTTGCCGAGCGTGAAGCAACTGCTAGCGAATCCTGAGGCGCTGAGACAGGTCAGGCCGATGAGCTTGGAGGATCTTCTGCAGCGTGAACCTATTCAGATGGATCGGCAGGAGTTGCATCCCTTGCTCGAAGGGAAGCGAGTGCTTGTGACCGGCGCTGGGGGGTCGATCGGGTCTGAGCTCTGCAGGCAGATCGCTCGATATCATCCATCCACATTGATCCTCTTTGAGCGCTATGAGAATGGACTGTACGCATTAGATCTTGAGTTGCGGAGGCAGTTTCCTGACGTGACGATCGTTCCGGCGGTGGGAGATGTCACCGTACCTGACCGGGTAATCGAGGTGTTGCGGCAGACGGACCCGGAGCTTGTCTTTCATGCTGCCGCGCACAAGCATGTGCCCTTGATGGAGCTGAATCCGAAGGAGGCTGTTCGCAATAACGTGTTTGGAACAAAAGTCGTAGCTGAGGCGGCTTTGGCTTGTGGCGTGGATCGATTCGTGCTGATTTCCACCGACAAGGCGGTGAATCCGACAAGTGTCATGGGCGCCACAAAACGGGTAGCCGAAGACCTGCTGCAGAGACTGAGTTATAGCGGACAGACAAAATTTACGGTGGTCAGATTTGGGAATGTGCTGGGCAGCAATGGCAGTGTCGTCCCCCTGTTTACGGATCAAATCCGAAGGGGTGGGCCGGTTACGGTGACCCATCCTGAGATCAAACGGTTTTTCATGACGATTCCTGAGGCGGTGCAATTGGTGCTACAGGCTAGCCTGTTGGGACGGGGCGGCGAAGTGTTTGTGTTGGATATGGGGGAGCAGGTCAAAGTGGTTGATTTAGCCAGGAACATGATTGTGTTGTCCGGTCTTGTGCCAGACCAGGATATTCAGATTGAGTTTAGCGGGTTACGTCCAGGGGAAAAATTGTACGAAGAGCTCTTTGAAGCAGCTGAGCAAGTCGAACCCACCGCGCACGCAAAAATCCGGCGCGCAATCAGTCCTCCGTCGATTCAATCTGATCGTCTAGATCGAGCGATTGCTCATCTCGAGACTGCCCTGAGTCATGGCGATGATGACGAATTGATTCGCCGACTCAATGAGGCGGTCCCAACCTATACTCCAATGTCGGCTCGCAACGCTGTACATATTCATTGATCTGCGCTGCCCTGTCTCTCGAGTTTTTTCGGTTTGGGGGCGGATGTATGAGGTGCGGTTCACCCTTACGTTACTCCAGGATGAGGGCGGCGGTCATATTTGCTGACTCATTTGCTTTTTCTCATCTCGGTTTTTGGTGTGCAGCGTTAGGTAAGGTTAGTAAGATGGCACAGGCCAATAGATAGGACTCATACGATGGTGCAACGGACATCAACGAAAAAAACAACTCGGCCTAGGAAAGTCTCACGCACGTTGCTCAGTCAGATCCGTCTCTTTGCCACCGATGTCGATGGCGTGTTGACGGATGCAGGCATGTACTATGCTGAGTCTGGTGACGAGTGGAAGAAGTTCAATACGCGTGACGGCATGGGGATCAAGCTGTTGCAGAAGGCAGGGATAATCACCGCTATTGTCACGCAGGAGCGGACGAAGCTGGTGGCACGGCGTGCTGAGAAGCTCACGATCCCCGAGCTGCACCAAGGGGTGCTGGATAAGTTGTCGCTCGTCCGTGAGATGGCGTCCCGCTATGGGCTCCCGCTCAGCCAGGTTGCCTACATCGGGGACGATATCAACGATCTTGAGACGCTCAAGGCTGTGGGATTTTCTGCCACACCGGCCGATGGAATGCCTCAGGTTGCTGCAGCGGTCGACTACATATGTCAGAAGAAGGGTGGGGAGGGGGCGGTTCGTGAAATCATTGAGATGATTTTGGAAGCTCAAGGCTCAACGTCCAAAGCTATAGGATTAGGAAAGCGCACATAGGGCAGGAGATTCAGGGTATGGCTTCTCTTAAACGGCGAACATCGAACTTCCAACAGGATAACCATCTCTATCCCGTGATCATGGCTGGTGGAAGCGGCACCAGGTTTTGGCCGCTCAGCCGACAATTATTTCCCAAGCAGCTGCTGCGAATTATGGGAGATGAAACGCTGATTCAGCAGACCATGCGCCGGGTGGTCTGTGCGTCGGCACCTGACCGGGTGATGATCTCCACGAATCCGGCTCAAGCAGAGTCCATTCGCGGCCAGTTGGGTGAATGGAAAGATGCGCTTGCAGATAATTTCGTGCTTGAGCCGGAAGGGCGCAATACCGCTCCGGCGATCGCCTTAGTTGCGTTAGAGCTGGTTCGTCGGGATCCAGACGCGATTATGTTAGTGGTTCCGGCCGATCACATCGTCAAAGGCCAGCGAGCATTCGATGCGGCGGTATCGTTGGCGGCGACGCTGGCGAAGCAGGACTATTTGGTGACATTCGGTATCAAGCCGATTCGTCCCGAGACTGGTTACGGCTATATCAAGCCCAACCGGAACGTAATATTGGAAAAACAGGGCACGCTTAAGGGGCACCCGGTCAGCCGATTCGTCGAAAAGCCGAATGTCACCAAGGCGGCACAATATCTCAACGCGGGGGACTATTATTGGAATAGCGGCATGTTCATTTGGCGTGCCGCGGTGATTCTTGACGAGATTAAGCGCCACCAACCGGCCCTCTATCGTGGGATCGAGCGGATTGGCCAATTGATCCAGACAGGGGCATCGAGGCAGGCGATCGACGATGCCTACCGGGTGCTCAAGCCGGTCTCAATCGATAACGGTGTGATGGAGCAGTCGAAGAAAGCTGCGATCGTGCCAGTGGCTTTTCAATGGTCTGACGTCGGGAGTTGGGGAAGTTTGGATGAAGTGGCGTCGAAGGATAAGGCCGGCAATGTCCTGGTCGGTCGTGTCGTCGACATCGATAGCCATCGGTCGATTGTGTATGGGGATCGCCGTCTTGTGGCAACGATCGGGCTCACCGACATGGTGGTGGTGGATACGCCGGACGCCACATTAGTCTGTCCAAAATCCCGCGCGCAAGATGTGAAGCAGTTGGTCGAGATTCTCAAGAAGCAGAAAGCGCCGGAGCATCTGGAGCATCTCACCGTGCATCGGCCCTGGGGATCCTATACGATCCTGGAAGAGGGACCGGGGTACAAAGTGAAGCGGGTGACGGTGAAGCCGGGAGGACGGCTGTCATTACAGATGCACCATCAACGGAGCGAACATTGGGTGGTGATTACCGGGACGGCGCGTGTGACGAGGGGTGACGAGGTGTTCGATCTCAAAGTTGGACATAGTACAGAAATCCCTGTCGAAACCCGTCATCGCTTGGAAAATCCCGGTCAAGAGACCCTGCATATCATTGAAGTGCAGAACGGGCCCTACCTTGGAGAAGACGACATTGTCCGGTTTCAGGATGATTATGGGCGGACGCCAAAACAGTGATGCGTGGAGAGCCAGTGTCGGGGATCTCTTCATGCTCATCACCCATCACTGATCACACATCACAGGGGTATCTATGGGACTCTTTCGCGAATATGATTTGCGCGGCATCGTGGGGCAGGAGCTCACCGATTCGATTGCGGAACAAGTGGGGCGCGCCTACTGCACCTATGTCAAAGACCGTGGGGTCAAGACGATTTCAGTCGGGCGCGATGGTCGACTCAGTTCGCCGGGTCTCTTCGCGTCCCTTGTGCGTGGGCTCCTCGCCGGTGGCCTGAACGTCATAGATATTGGTATTTGCCCCTCGCCTCTGGTGTATTTCTCGCTGTTTCAGCTGCCGGTCGACGGCGGTATCATGATCACCGGGAGCCACAATGCGGCTGAATATAACGGATTTAAGATCTGCGTCGGGAAAGAAGCGATTCATGGAGAAGAGATCCAGGCGCTGCGAGCAGTGATGGAGGCCGGCGCGTTTGTCTCAGGCGCTGGAACGTTGTCAGAACATGCCATCATTCCTGACTATCTGGCCTATCTCAAGAAGAGTTTCGCTCACGTCAATGCCAAGCGCCTGCATGTCGTCATCGACTGCGGAAATGGTGTTGCCGCGTTAGTGGCCAAGGAGGCGCTGGAGCTCTTGGGCTGCCGCGTCACCGGGCTCTATTGCGATCTTGATGGGAGATTCCCGAATCATCATCCCGATCCCACAGTCTTAGAGAATCTTGACGATCTGATTCAGGCGGTCAAACAACACCAGGCCGATGTCGGGATCGGTTACGACGGGGATGCCGATCGTATTGGGACCATCGATGAGCAGGGGAATGTGTTATGGGGCGATCGCCTGATGGTGGTCTACTCGCGCGATATTCTGGCTGAAAAACCCGGGAGTACTATCATCTCCGAGGTTAAATCATCGCAGAGCCTCTATGACGATATCGCGAAACGGGGGGGACGCCCGATCATGTGGAAAACCGGTCACTCCCTGATCAAAGCGAAGATGAAAAGCGAACAGGCGGTATTGGCCGGTGAAATGTCCGGGCACATGTTTTTTGCCGATCGATATTTTGGCTATGACGACGCGATATACGCCTCCTGCCGACTGGTGGAGATTCTGGCCAAGACGACTCAGCCACTCTCTGCCTTGGTTGCGGATCTTCCGAAGACGTCGGTCACGCCAGAGATTCGAGATGATGTGTCCGACTCCATCAAGTTCCAGTTGGTCAAACATGTGCAAGATCGCTTGGCAGCCTGTATGAAGAGCCGTGAGCCGCTTGGACCTGCCAAGTTGGTGATGCGCGATGTGGTCACCATCGATGGGGTTCGCGCCATATTCGACGATGGATGGGGGCTGATCAGAGCGTCGAATACCCAGCCGGCCCTCGTGTTACGTTTCGAGGCTACCTCGCCGGAGCGGTTGGCCACGATCCGCGCCGTCATCGAAGGCGAACTCAAGGCGGCCAAGCAAGCTCTTGGCTGTTAACAGGATGCTGAAAAAGCCCGCCAGCTTCGTTCTCGGCTCATCGAAATCCTCAACGTACCCCTGAGGGTACGCTTCCGGTTTCAATTCGCCTGTGGCCTTGCTGAACGGACTTTTTGAGCATCCTGGAGGGCGTTTCCTTCCTGCAGCGTATCTACCCCGAGACGTAATGACTTCGTATCAACCTCCACGGGCTCATCAGCGGGGTGATTTGCTGCTCCAAGCTACTTTCTTGCGTATCTGGATTTTTCTTGCCTGCCTGATCCTGGGTGCTTTGAGCAGTTCAGTCTCATGGGCTGGGGCTGGCGATCTGCCCACAGCACGACCCTTCCAAGTCGGAGAACAGCTCACCTTCGATATTTCTTGGCTGAATATTACAGCAGGCACAGCCGTGATGGCAGTCAGTGGTGCCGGCACGGAAGGGGATCAATCGCTGGTGAAACTGGTCACCACGGCGCAGTCGAGGCCGGCGATCACCAAGTTCTTTCCGGTAGACAATCGGGTGGAGTCATTACTGGACCCTGCCACGCTACTGCCGGAGCATCTGACGTTTAAACGACGCGAAGGGAAAAAGAAAGAAGATATCGAGTACACCTTTCACCAGAAAGAGGGAGCGGTCACCGTCGTCAAGGGCGGGGCGACCGAACGGTTGGAGATGCCTCCGGGCACTCAAGACGTCATCTCTTGCCTCTACTATGCGCGTAGCGCATTGTCGCTCCAGCCTGGTGCATCGCTGACGATGAATGTCTATCACGATAAGAAGAACCGGAAGTTGGACGTGCGGGTTGAGGAGATCGAAACAATCAGCGGACCCTGGGGTACGGTTGAAACGGCCCGCTTGTTGGTCGTCATGCCGTTCCAAGGCCTCTTTCTCAACCAGGGCAACATACGGGTTTGGTTGACCAACGATGAACGGCGCATTCCGGTTCGAATGAAGGCCAAAGTCGTCATCGGGTCGATTGTGGCCGATCTCGTCAGTGGATGGCAGTCCTCAACAGCGACCCCATAAGAGAACCAGCCTTTCGTTGCCCGCCCTCTTCAAAACGGTTATACTCGCCTCTACTATGGGACAGTTTCCTCTTACTTTAAGCAGCTTTATCAGTCAGCAACCGGGCGGGCCTTCTGGGGAAACCGGAGATTTCGCCTGTCTCCTGGGCCAGATCGGCCTGGTCGGTAAACTGATAGCCCGAGATCTTCGACGTGCAGGGCTGATCAATATCTTGGGAACGACCGGCGAAGTGAATGTGCAAGGGGAGACGGTCAAAAAACTGGATGAAATTGCGAACGAGACATTTCTGCAGGCCTTTCGCCAGAGCGATCTTGTCTGTGCGTTGGCGTCTGAGGAGATGGAAAAACCAGTCCTGCTCCCTCAAAATTGGCCGCAGGCCCAGTACATGGTGCTGTTCGATCCGCTTGATGGCTCATCCAACACAGACTGCAATATGCCGATGGGTGCGATTTTTTCCATCGTGAAATGTGCAGACAAAGATCGGATGCCGGCGGAGGATGACCTCGTCCGTAAGGGTACAGAACAGGTGGCGGCCGGTTATCTCATGTTCGGCTCAAGCACCATGTTGGTCTATACGGTTGGACAAGGGGTTCACGGGTTTACATTAGAGCCCGGCATCGGCGAATATCTCTTGTCTCACGAACAGATTCGTATCCCTGCTCGAGGCAAGGTCTATGGCGCAAACGAAGGCAATTATCATAAGTGGACGACGGGGACGAAGAAGTATCTGGACCATGTGAAGGTTCAGGATAAAGCCACGGGGCGGCCCTACAGCGTCCGGTATTCCGCCTGTCTGGTGGCCGACGTACACAGGATTCTCCTCGGGGGAGGTGTCTATCTTTACCCAGGTGAGCTGGACAAGCCGGAGGGGAAGCTCCGATTATTGTACGAAGCCAATCCGTTGGCATGGGTCGTGGAACAGGCAGGGGGGAAGGCCAGCACCGGCACCATGCGCATCCTCGATGTCGAGGCCAAGCAACTGCATCAGCGGGTGCCATTGATCATCGGAAGTCCGAGCGATGTGGGCGACGCAGAGGCATTCATCCAAGGTAGACGGTAACCGTGCCGACTGTAACTATTCAGGTAGATTAGGCTGAAGGTCGGAGTTCGAAGTTCCGAACATGTCAGCCGTCAGCCTGAACACCTGAGTAGGCACGAACGTATCACGTTTCATGAATCCACCGGAGGACAGACATGGCTGATCGCGTACAAGAGATTTTGAGCTGGTACAGCAGCGACAACGCGGGAACGCAAACCAATATCGCCCGGCTGCTGCGTCATGGCAAATTGGCGGGGACAGGAAAGCTGGTGATTTTGCCCGTGGATCAAGGGTTCGAGCATGGCCCGGCCCGGAGCTTCGCGGTCAATCCTGGGGGGTATAATCCCCTCTATCACTTTCAGCTGGCGATCGATGCGGGCTGTAATGCCTACGCTGCGCCGTTGGGGTTTCTTGAGGCCGGGGCGAGCCAGTACGCGGGGCAAATCCCGCTCATTCTGAAACTCAATAGCCATGATTCGTTGCATGACGACAAGGATCCGATGCCGTCAGTCACCGGAAGCGTCTCGGATGCCTTGCGTCTGGGTTGCGTGGCGGTGGGGTTCACGATCTACCCCGGGTCTTCGCACTGCAACGCTATGTATGAACAGTTGCGCGAGATTGCCGCGGATGCCAAGGACTGTGGGTTAGCCGTCGTTGTGTGGTCGTACCCCCGGGGGTCAGGCCTGAGCAAGGACGGGGAGACCGCCATCGATGTGGTGGCCTATGCGGCGCAGATTGCGGCCCAACTCGGCGCCCATATCATTAAGGTCAAGCTTCCCTCGGCGCAGCTTGAACAGGCTGCGGCCAAGAAGGTGTACGAGTCGGTGAAGATTCCGATCACCACGCTGGCTGAGCGAGTGAAGCATGTGGTGCAGAGTGCGTTCGATGGCCGCCGGATCGTGATTTTCTCCGGAGGGGCCAAGAGCGAGGACAAGAATGTGTTTGATGAAGCGCGCGCGATTCGCGATGGCGGTGGGTTCGGTTCCATTATCGGGCGGAACTCGTTTCAGCGTCCCAAGCCGGAGGCGATCAAGTTTCTTCATACCATCATGGGGATTTATTCCGGCGAGGGTAAGTGAAGAGTCGGCTTGGTTTCACGTGCCGCGTCAGTCTGTCGCTTGAGGTGAAGGATACATGGTACCTATGAAGTCACGTCGGCCCTGGCTCGTTCCGTTCATCTTGATTGCCGTTGGGATCATCATTGGAGTGGTGGTGGCGTCCGATATGGGATGGCTTCCGAGCAGCACCGCCGGGCCCGACCAGATTCCCTCCCCTCTCGTTCGTCCGGTGGCCACGGCTCCACAGTTGCCGTTGTCTGGGGGGAGCGGGAAAAACTTCGTCGAGATCGCAAAATCGGTCAAGCCGGCGGTCGTCAACATTGCGGCAACGAGAACGGGAAAAGCCGGAGAGAGCCCTCAAGCCTCACCATTTGACGATCCATTCTTTCGGCGGTTCTTCGGCGACGAACTCAAACGCGATATCCCGAAGGAACGGAAGGAACGGGGACAGGGCTCCGGGGTTATTGTGGATCCCAGCGGCGTGATCATTACCAACAATCACGTGGTGAACAAGGCCGACGACATTCGCGTGGTGCTGTCCGATAAACGCGAGTTTAAAGCCAAGTTAATCGGGACGGACTCGAAGACGGACATTGCGGTGATCAAGATCGAGGCCACGGGGCTGTCGCCGATCGCTTGGGCTGATTCCGATCAATTGGAAGTTGGCGAGTTTGTACTGGCGGTGGGCAGTCCCTTTGGCCTGACGCAAACGGTGACGATGGGCATTGTCAGTGCGGTTGGGCGAGCCAGTATGGGGATTGCCGAATATGAAGACTTCATCCAGACCGATGCCGCGATCAATCCCGGCAATTCAGGCGGGGCGTTGGTGAACATCCGTGGCGAGTTGGTCGGTATCAACACCGCCATCTTCAGCCAGAGCGGCGGGAATATGGGGATCGGGTTTGCCGTGCCCAGCAATTTGGCGCGCTCGATCATGGATCAACTGGTCGGAACCGGAAAAGTCGTGCGCGGATGGCTGGGTGTATCCATTCAAGACCTGTCGCCTGAGTTGGCGGCACAATTCGGCATCACGGAAACAAAGGGTGTGCTCGTCAGCGATGTGATGGACGACAGTCCTGCGAAGAAGGCGGGATTTGAACGGGCCGATGTGATTGTCGAGTTTGACGGGAAGCCGATGGACTCGCCGACGCATTTGCGCAATGCCGTGGCGCAAACCCCTCTTGGGAAAAAGGTGCCGATCAAGCTGATTCGAGACAAGAAGCCCAAGGTGCTCGAGGTCACTATCGTCGAGCAACCGAAGTCGATGTCACAGGCTGGTGCAGAGGAGAATGCGGAGTCGATTGCGCCGACAGGGGTGCTGTCGGATCTTGAGGTGCATGAACTGACAGAGGAGTTGACCAGTCGGTACGGGATCAAGTCGACCGAGCGAGGCGTCGTGGTGACGCGCGTGAAGCCCGGCAGTACGGCAGAAGAAATGGGCGTGCGGGAAGGCGACATGATTCTGGAGGTGAATCGAAAGGCTGTGACCTCGGTGAAGGTGTATGAACGGGTCATGTCAGGCCTTTCCAAAGATCAAGCGGTCCTCTTATTAGTGAAACGACAGGGCCGATCCCTTTATCTCACGCTTCGGCCTTAAGGACCGTTCCACCCTGCCTCGTGAGAGGCAGGACATGTGCCGGGAGGTGAAGGTATGGTATCGCGAGCCATATTCGTCCTTCTCAGTGCCTTGGCCGGGATGGTGCTGTTTCTGAGAGCCGAGCCGGCCAATGCGTCCTATTGGTTGTACGGAGTCGGCATCGGAGCTCTCACGGGAGGGCTCATCGTCGCCGGAGAGTACGCGTTACGCAACTTATCATTCGGCATTATTGTGGGAGGAACAGGCGGCTTAGCCGTCGGGCTGTTGCTCACCGGATTAGTCGAATGGGTCGGCGGTGAGATCTTCGATGTTCAAACCTTCCTGTTTCATATCGGCGGGCTGGTGTTTCTTCTCGGGCTGCCCTACTTAGGGCTCGTGCTCGGCGCGCGGTTCGGGAAGGAGAAGTTTCCGAGCTCAGAGCAGAAGTTCTTCGAATTATCGGGTTCGACCGTCTGTCCCAAAGTGCTGGATACCAGCGTAATTATCGATGGGCGGGCGGCGGACCTCTGTGAAACCGGATTTCTTGAAGGTACCTTTCTCGTGCCGCATTTCATCCTGGACGAACTCCAGCACATTGCCGACTCGTCCGATTCACTGAAGCGCGCTCGAGGCCGGCGCGGACTCGACATCCTCAACAAGATTCAAAAGATGGTCGGCGTCGATGTCCGGATCATCGACGAGGATTTTCCTCATATTAAAGAAGTCGATGCAAAGTTGGTCGTGCTGGCAAAAAAGATGAATGCGAAAATCATCACCAATGATTTGAATCTGAATAAAGTGGCCGAGCTGCAAGGGGTGCGTGTCCTGAACATCAACGAACTCTGCAACGCACTCCGTCCTGCCGTCTTGCCCGGAGAGACCATCCGGGTGTTTGTGTTGAAGGAAGGGAAGGAAGCCGGCCAGGGAGTGGCCTATCTGGACGACGGCACGATGATCGTCGTCGATAATGCCCGACGCTCGATTGGACGGAATGTGGATGTCGTCGTAACCAGCGTGCTGCAAACGACCGCAGGACGCATGATCTTTACCCGCCTGAAGGAAGACACCGAGCGAGAGGAGTTACAAGTCGCTCGTGGATAAACGCGTTGTGGCGGTCGTTCCTGCAGCCGGCAAAGGGCTGCGGATGGGTGGCGCCGTTCCCAAGCAATTTCTTTCCTTGGGCGGTGAGCCCATTGTGGTGCATTCCCTTCGGGCGCTCCAATCTGCTGCCTGTATCCACGACATTATTCTTGCCGTGCCGTCAGCCGATCTCGACTATTGCCGCAACGATCTCGTGGTTCGGTACGGATTCTCTAAGGTCACCAAGGTTGTGCCGGGTGGCAAGGAGCGCCAGGACTCGGTTCGGCTTGGGTTGGAGCATGTGCCTGAGGAGACCGAGATCGTGCTCGTGCACGATGCGGTTCGGCCATTTGTCACGGTGGCAATGATCGAGGCCGTCGTGGCGGCAGCCCGTCAACATGGGGGGGCCATCATTGCGCTCCCCATGCGGGATACCGTCAAACAGGTCGGGTCAGACCATCTCATCCAGCGAACGGTTGATCGGCAACCTCTCTGGCTGGCTCAGACGCCGCAGGCCTTTCGAATGGATTGGCTGCGAGAGGCGCATCGAAAGGCCAAGGTGGAAGGGGTGCCAGCCACCGACGACGCATTTCTGTTCGAGTGGATGGGCCACTCAGTGGTGGTCGTCGAGGGAAGTGGAGAAAATATCAAAGTGACGCGGCCGGAAGACATGGTGATTGGCGAAGCCATTCTCTTGTCCCGAGCTGCCGTGTGATCTGGAGGGCTGGCATGACGAAGATTCGTGTGGGGTGCGGGTACGATGTGCACCCGCTTGGCGCAGGGCGAAAATTAATCTTGGGCGGGGTCGAAGTCCCACATTCGAAAGGCCTATTGGGACATTCCGATTCCGACGTGCTCGTGCATGCGGTCTGCGATGCCCTGCTCGGCGCGATGGGGGAAGGCGATCTGGGCCGACATTACCCGAGTTCCGATCAGAAGTACAAGGGGATTTCCAGCCTGAAGCTGCTTGAAGATGTGATGGGGAAGCTGGCGAAGAAGGGCTATCGGGTGGTGAATGTCGATACGATCATTGTGGCACAGGCTCCCCGGTTGAGCGCGTTTCTGGCTGCCATGCAACAGCAGATGGCGCAGGTGATGGGAATTGAGCCCGATCTGGTGAACGTCAAAGTGAAGAGCGGCGAGGGTCTCGATGCCGTGGGGCGCGAGGAGGGCATGCAGGCCCATGCGGTCTGTTTGATTGAGGCCTTGTGATCGTCGTAGGATAGACGCGCCATGCTGAAAGACATTCGACAGGACCTGCAAGCCGTATTCGATCGGGACCCTGCGGCCACGAGCCGCCTTGAGGTCATTTTTACCTATGCCGGATTTCATGCGCTCCTCATCTACCGCATCGCTCATTGGCTGAAGGTTCATAATGTTCCATTTGTTCCACGAGCCTTGTCCCAGTTGGCACGTTGGCTCACCGGCATTGAAATTCACCCCTCGGCCAAGATCGGTACTGGCTTTTTCATCGATCATGGGATGGGTGTCGTCATCGGCGAGACGGCTGAGGTCGGAGACTACGTGACCCTGTTTCAAGGCGTGACACTCGGTGGAACGGGCAAGGAGCGTGGGAAGCGACATCCGACGGTGGGGAATCATGTCGTCGTCGGAGCCGGGGCCAAGATTCTCGGTGGGATTACGATCGGCGACAATGTGAAGATCGGCGCCAATTCGGTTGTGCTGAAAAACGTCGCGGCGAACTCTACTGTTATTGGTGTGCCGGCCCGTGTGATTAAAACGCAAGGCGAGCGGCTACCAGACGCCACCATGGACCACATCAACCTCCCTGACCCCATTAGCGACCGACTATTAGCACTCGAACAAGAGCTGATCGACCTTCGTGCGAAGCTGGAGAATCAAGAGTCCCCCCGCCTGTTTTAGCAGAATGCTGAAGCAGGCCGCCACTAGGGAAACGCTGAACGGTGAGTGATGAGCGATGAATAACATCCGATTCGCACTTCAGCATTCTGCGTTCATCGTTCAGTTGTGCACTCGCTGCGGCCTTGCTGGACGAACTGTTTGAGGATCCCGCAAACCAAAACCCCACCAAAATGAAATGTAGTACGCTTCGGTCAATCACTGCGGCGAGGCGTGCTTTTATGTGAGATGGTGCTTGCTGAGGAACGATGGCGCGGTCCAGGTGGACCGCGCCGGATAGTGAGATGCCGAGTTAGTTTGAGAGACAGGTGCTCATAAACTTCTTTCGCTCTTCGCCCTTGAGGTTCTGCTCGCCCGCTTCTTTGTTGCAGGTCTTCATCTTATTCTGCTGAGTCCCACCTGCCTTCTCCGCTTTTGCCGGTTTTGCCGAGAGGCATTCTTTCATAAACGCCTTTCGCTCATCGCCTTTCCCTTCTCCCAATCCCTTGGCCGTCGCTTCTGCATTACACGTTTTCATTTTGTTTTGCTGAGCCGGCGCCGCGAAGGCAAACGGCGCGATGCACAGTCCTGACACAAAGAGGGATACCACCATGAGGCTGGCTGTCTTCGTCATATGCATCTCCTTTGGTGAAAGTGGGGGGCGAAAAGAACTGAGGTAGCATAGCAAATGCGTAGAGGTCTGTCTTCGGGAATATGAGGCATACTCCCTAGGTCAGGCGAAAGGGATGGGCTGGAGGATGGGGAGGAGACAGACAGAAGAAATGTCTTCCCTCTCGCCCCTTGCCAGGTGTCCAGGCTAATCATAATCCACGTGCATGAGACAGAGACCATGGGGCGGAGCAGTTCGGCCTGCAGCAGACCGGTCTCTGGCCCTCAGGACCTCCGGGAGACTGTCGGGGGTCCGTTTACCCAGCCCCACGTCGACGACCGTTCCAACCATCGCGCGAACCATGTGCTTCAGAAACCGGTCGGCATAGGCTTCAATCAGAATCTGGTCGCCTTGGCGAATGACTGAGAGTCGCTGCAGATGACAGATGGGGTTGGTGTTGTCCGTCAGGCTACCCTCGAAAGAAGAAAAGTCCTGTGTCCCGATCAGAGTGGTGGCAGCCTGTCGCATGGCTGCCTCATCCAGCGGTCGGTAGATGTGCCAGACAAACGCACGGTCGATGGTGGGTTTGGCTGAACGGTGGAGGATACGATAGGTATAGAGCTTACCGCGTGCGCTATGTTGCGCATGAAAGTGGTCGTCCATGATGGCGGATGAGCGAACGGCAATGTCTTTCGGCAACACGGCATTGAGCGCTCGCATCCAGTTGGTTGCCGTCCATTCCAGTCCCGTACGAAAACTGGCGACCTGTCCAATCGCATGGACGCCGGAGTCGGTGCGGCCTGCGCCGATCACGGAGACCGTGGCTTGACTAACTTGTTGTATGGCCTGTTCGATGGCCGCTTGGATCGTGGGTTGGTCTGGCTGGCGCTGCCAACCGGCGTAGCTGGTTCCGTCGTATTCAAGGACTAACTTTACGGTAGGCATGGAGGTCGCAGCGAAGGCGGCGCGGAGATCATCGTTCGGACAGCTTTGCAGAGGTGAGGAACGATTTCACGCCTACTTCCAGCGCTTCCGCCACACGTGTGGTGAAGAGGTTGGATCGGAGCAGCTCCTCTTCAGACGCATTCGAGATAAAGGCGATTTCTGCCAGGATGCTGGGCATGCTGGTGTAGCGGAGCACGTAGAATGGTGCCGTCTTCACGCCGTGGTCGACGAGGGGATAGTGACCGTTCAGGTTCGTCACCATGGCCTCCTTGGCCGTCCAGGCGAGTTCGAGTGATTCTTCGATCTTCTTTGCCGTCAAGAGATCGGCCACGAGATATTCCCATCCCACTCCGGTGCTGTTCAGCGGGGTGCCATTTTCACGGGCCGCGACTTCGAGCGCCCGTTGATCCTTGGCCTGCCCGAAGTGGTAGATCTCAATCCCTTTCACGGAGCGTTGGGGGTGCGAATTGACATGTATCGAGAGGAAGAGATCGGCATCCTGACCATTGGCAAACTTTGCCCGGTCTTCCAATTCAATGAACTGGTCTCGTTCACGGGTCATGAGCACGTGGATTCCTGCATGCTTGCTCAAGAGATCGCGCAGTTTCAACCCGACTTTGAGGGTAATGTCTTTTTCTTCCGTTCCACGCTGCCCATGGGCGCCAGGGTCTTTTCCCCCATGTCCGGGATCGATCACGATGGTCTTGAAAGACTTGGTTCGTGGCTGAACCGGTTGAATGGGAGCGGGAAGCGGAGGGGCCTGCTCTATCGGTGGCTCGATCGCTTGAGTCGGCAGAGTTTCTCTGGGCGGCACGACATCGATGACGAGCCGTGGAGGATTGGCGAGCGTGGTGACGGTATAGCTATGGAATAAGCCTGCCGGGAGAGAGACTTCAACCGATCGTTGAGATGATTGCGTGATGATAAATAGCTTTGCCAGCCTGCCGGTTGCAATCTTCGTCTTCGCTGAAGGACTCAAGGTAGAGTTTGGAATCGTGATGGTCACTCCTTCAGCCTGGAGGAGGGGATGCTTGCTGGGACGAGCCTTCGCGTCGAGATCGAGGACAAGTCTCGTCAATCCCGGTGAGCTGGCCGTTCGGAGGTTGCGAATCGTCGTCAGACTGGGGAGGCGTGGCGCCAGTCGTACTTGAGAGGACTGCGCCCGTTTGGCCTTCGACGGAGATTCATGCTGGGCCTCACTCGATGCCGCAATGGCATGATCTGGCTGGCACAGAGTGAGGGCAAGACTTGGGAGGGCGGAGAGTCCAACCAGGAGGGAGAGAGAGAGGCTGCGCCACAGGGCTGATCGCATGGGTATTTACTGCTTGTGAAGGGATATAGAGTTTTTTCTCAGATGCGTGGGTCGTTGTCAAGGGGATTGGCTATCCAGGCGGGTGTTGGAGCCGATTGACAGCCGGCTATACCAGCAGTAGGGTCACAGATCATGGCACTTCACTTGATCGTGGACGGCTACAATCTTCTGGCTCAGACTGGCCGGATCAGTGGCGGAGCAAGCTTGCATTCTGAAATGGCTCGCGAGGCCTTTTTGCGCGACTTGGCGGCCTATCGCCAACGGAAGTCTCATGCGATTACCGTGGTCTTCGATGGGTGGCAGCAGGGCTGGGGGACGGAACGGCGTGAGCATCGGCTGGGGCTTGAAGTTATTTTCTCTCGGCGCGGAGAGAAAGCTGATCAGGTGATCCAGCGTCTGGCAGCTGAATTCGGGTCCGATTGCGCGGTGGTGAGTTCTGATCGTGAGATCGTCGAATTTGCGAGGGCCCAGGGGGCCTTTGTGATGAAGGCTCAGGAGTTTGTCGTGAAACTGCAGAGTTCGTCGAGTGTATCCGGTGCATCCTTGCACAAAGAATTGGATACGGGGGAGGATCTACGACCGAAGCGAGGTCCGGAAAAGCGAGGGAATCCCCGAAAGTTGCCCAAGGCTCAGCGGCAGCGCAGCCGGCAGCTCAAGCGATTTTGAACAGGCGTTTCGCGTTGTCGGTCGTGATGCGCCCGATGGTGTCGACCGACATGCCCGGCACATCGGCATGCAGCTCCGCCAGCTTGTGCGCAATGAAGGACACATAGGCCGGTTCGTTTCGTTTCCCTCGGTGCGGGATCGGTGTCAGGTAAGGGCAGTCGGTTTCAATGAGCAGCCGGTCCAATGGGGCCGTCTTTGCGATGTCTCGGAGCATTGTCGCGCTCTGAAATGTGAGAATGCCGGAGAACGAGAGGTAGAATCCTAAATCCAGCGCATCCTTCGCCAGCCAGGCATCCCCTGAGAAACAGTGAAATACCCCGCCGATCTCTGACGCTTTCTCTTCTTTCAAAATTGTAACCGTATCGTCCTGGGCCTCTCTGGTGTGAATGATCACCGGGAGTTTCAGCTCGCGTGCGAGCTGGATCTGTTCGCGGAATCGCGTGCGCTGTTCTTCAGGTGAGGAGTGATTGTAGTGGTAGTCGAGGCCGATCTCGCCATAGGCAACCACTTTGTTGCTCTGAGCCAGTCGACGAAACTCGTCATACCAACCATCGAGAATATGCTTCACTTCATGCGGATGGACGCCGATGGAGGCATAGACGGAGAGGTGTTGTTCGGCCAGCGTCACGGCAGCCTGGCTGGTCGCCAGATCGCAGCCGATGGTGACGAAGGCCTCGACGCCGGCTTCCCTGGCGCGGGCGATCATCGCCTCACGATCATCATTGTAGCGGGCATCGTCCAGATGGGTATGGGTATCGAAGAGCATGTGGGTCTTTATCAGGATGCTGAAAAAGACCGCCAGCTTCGTTCTCGGCTCATCGAAATCCCCAACGTACCCCTGAGGGTACGCCTCCGGTTTTGACTCGCCTGGGGCCTTGCTGGACAGCCTTTTTGAGCATCCTGTGGTTACTGTGGCATCAATACTGTACGAAATATTCTCGCATATGTTTCGTGCGCACCGAGTTTACTCGCAACCTGCTAGTGGGGGATTAGGCTGAAGACTGAAGTCGCGTTACGCGGATTTGGTCACGATCATGTCAGCCAGTTCGTTCAGCAGGGACTCTGTTTCGTCCCAGCCGAGGCAGGCATCGGTAATGGAAACTCCGTGGGTCAGGGCAATGCCCTGCTTCCAGGTTTGTTTGCCTGGATTCAGATTGCTTTCCAGCATCAGCCCCATGATGGATTGGCGGCCTTCCCGGAATTGCTTGATCACATCTCGGGCGACGAGGGCTTGGCGCTGATGATCTTTGCTGGAGTTGTCGTGCGAGCAGTCAATCATAACGGGGCGGGCGATGCCTTCCCCTGCCACGGCCGCTTCGGCTTTGGCCACATGCTCGGCGTCGTAATTGGTTTTTCCTCCACCGCCGCGGAGGACGATGTGCCGGTCTGGGTTGCCCGCCGTCTTGATAATCGACGTTTGTCCCTCGGCATTAATGCCGAGGAAGTGGTGTGGCGCGCGCGCTGATGTCATGGCATTGACCGCGACTTGCAAGCTGCCTTCCGTACCATTTTTAAAACCGACCGGCATCGATACGCCACTGGCGATTTCCCGATGGGTTTGACTTTCCGTGGTGCGGGCCCCGATGGCGGTCCAGCTGATCAGATCGGCGATGTATTGGGGGCTGATGGGGTCGAGCAATTCGGTCGCGCAGGGCATGCCGGCTTGATTGATCTTCAGCAAAATCGTTCTGGCGAGTTCCATGCCGGTCGCAATATCGCAGGTGCCGTCCAGGTGAGGGTCGTTGATGAGACCTTTCCAGCCGACCGTCGTTCGAGGTTTCTCGAAGTAGGTGCGCATCACGATCAGGAGTTGATCGCGCAGAGCGTTGGCGACAGGTTTCAGCTTGGCGGCATATTCATAGGCGGCTTCCGGGTCATGGATCGAGCAGGGACCGACAATGACGAGCAGGCGCTCACGGTCTTGTCCATGCAAGATATTCCGGATGGCCTTTCTGGTCTCCACCACGAGTGCAGCGGCCTGATCGGTAATCGGGAGCTTGGCTTTGATCTCGCGCGGGGAAGGCAGCGGTTTGATTTCAATGATATGTTGGTTATCGAGAGGTCTCTGCATGGTTCCGCCTTTTCACCTGGGAGGCATCTCTATGGCCCGGAGTCCAAGGGGTAGAAGTATGAGCGTTGGAAGAGGTAAATATAGCGAATATTCAACAAAATATCCACAGGATGAGGCATTTGACGCAGTCGAACCTGGAAAGGTGCCTGAAGTCCGTCGTTTGACAAGCTGCGAATGCCTATGATACTTAGCTCGCCCCGATGACTATCCCTACGTCCATACTACGTTTGCCTAGCATCCTACGGGGTACTGTGGCGATCGGCCTTGTCCTGCTTTTGCTGGCGATTGCTCCCTTTGCCGTGGCGCAGGACGTTCATCACGAGTTGGCGGCGGCCGACCACGATGGGCACGAGCACTCCGATACCGACCTCTGTCAGTGGGTGCAGCATCACACATCAGGCTCTCTCGATGTCGGCGCCCCGCTCCTCACAGCCTGTGAACTCGTTAAGACATTCGAGTTTCCGGCTGACTCAGTTCTTCTTTCTTTCGAACTATCCACTCCCGGTCCTTCTCGCGCTCCTCCCTGCAGCTAATCACAGTCGATTCACTCTGCACCATCCTTCGACGGCTGTCGTCTATTAGCCCGTTCAGGGGGTGGGGCGTCTTATTTTCATGTGATTGCTGGAGGACTTCATGCGACCTATCGGTTGGCATTTCATTACTCGTGCGGTCTGTCTCTGTGCTTGTCTCACGTTTGTTCATCAGGGTCATGTCGTCGCGGCTGAGCCCAATGTGATCACCGGATCTGTCCAGAATCAGGATCTTCGGCGAGTGGGGCAGGTGCTCGTCGAGGTGAAGGATCAAGAAGGATCGTTGGTGACGACCGGCCTGTCGAACGATGCCGGTGAGTTCAGCATTCCCGTTCCTGCCGATGGCACCTATTCGCTTAGCGCCGTGCAAGATACCTATCGCAGCGAATATATCGTCCTGAAGATCGGGACCGAGGTTCCCAGCCCCATTACCTTAACCCTGTCCAAGACGAGGGAGATCGCACTTGAAGTGCGGTCATCTCTGGCTCCGATTCAATATAAGGCGTCGAGCGAGACCTATTCGATCAGCCGAAAGGACATCGAAGAATTGCCGCGCGGCAACAATGTCGAGTTGCACGATGTGCTGGCCACGATCCCGAGTGCCGCCTATGGCGCGCTTAAGCAGGTCCATATCAGGCAGGAGCATGCCAATATTCAGCTCCGAATCGATGGCGTGCCGATTCCTGATACCGTGTCCAGCGCCTTCTCCGATGTGATTTCGCCGCGGGCCTGGGAACGGGCCGACATCATTCTCGGCGGCATGGAGGCGCAGTATGGGAACAGGACGGCTGCGGTCCTGGACATTACCACGAAGAGCGGCACCAAGCCCGGGTTCGGATCCGCGCAAATGTTCGGCGGGTCGAACAACACGGTCAATCCGTCGTTCGAATATGGAGGCACGATCGGTGAGAAGTTCCGGTTCTATGTGTTGAATAGTTATACGTCGACGAATCGCGGGATCGAGCCGCCGACGCTGGGCCATTCCATTTTTCACGGGCAAAGCGAGCGGAATCAGACATTCATTCGCGGTGATTATCAGCAGAGCAACTCGAACAACTTCTCGTGGGTATTTTTGAACTCCGTCGCGAAATATCAAATTCCCACGTCCCCGAACGGAGCACTCGATCCCAGCGGGACGATCGTGCCGCTCCTCCAAGCGAGCCGGCCAGGATTCACCCCGGTGGCCTCTCAGGCCATCGACGAAAATCAGACCGAACATAATCAATATGGCCACATGGTGTGGCGGCACGATGTGAATAGCAGCAACTTCTTCAGCCTCTCCGGATATGTTCGCCATACGAGAGCGACCTTTCGGACGGATCCCTACAACGTACTCTCCTATACAGCCGATCCAACTGCATCGTTTTCTGCCGGGAGCCAGGATCGGAATGCCTATTCGAGCGGAGTTCGGCTGGATCACACCTACATTTCAAGCAAGGAGCATGTGGTCAAAGCCGGATTTCAGGTCGATCGGACGCAGGCTGTGAATAAGACGAGACTCTTCACCTTTGCGGATGACGGGGCGGGCAATCCGACTGGAGATGTGCTGAGTCTGAACGCGGACAATCGGCTTATTGGCTGGCGCCAGGAATTCTGGATTCAAGATCAGTGGAGCCCGAACGATCGCTGGACGTTCAATCTCGGCGTACGAGGAGATGCCGTGCAATATCTTCGAAACGAAGGGCAGGTCAGTCCGCGGGTCGGAGTCACCTACAAGGCCGATCGGGCCAACGTGTTCCATGCCTTTTACGGACGTCAGTTTACGCCTCCGAACCTCGAAGCCATTTCCTTTGCGAAACTCAATACGACCGGCACGAAGGCGGCGCCGGAAGATACGACGAATAATACGGTTCGAGCAGAACGGGCCCATTACTTCGAGGTCGGCAGCTACCACGGTCTCTCTCGTTGGGCGACGCTGGAATTGACCGGGTACTACAAGCTTGCCAATTTTCTGGCGGATGCGGGCCAGTTCGGCACTACGCCCTTGTTGAATTACTTCGCCTTCGAACGGGGCTGGACCAGAGGCATCGATGGAGCCTTGAAGCTTCAACTCATGGACAATGTGACGGCCCGAGGCAATGTGGCTTGGGGGCAATGTAAAGGGTATGGACTGCAATCAGGACATTTCCTGCTCGAAGCGGCCGAGATTCACGACATCAATTCAAAGGGCGGGATAAATTGCGATCACCAACAGACCCTGACGAGTTCGGCCGTGGTCGCCTATCGCTTCTTGGAGCGGACGACTCTTACGGGCCAGATGTTGTTTTCGTCGGGGTTGCGGACATCGGAAGAAGGCGGCAAGACCAATTCGACCCATAGCCCCTCGTACACGACCTATAACATGTCCCTGACGCACGTGATTCCGCTTCCCTGGGATGGGCAGAAGTTTCTCGTCGGGTTCGATGTGGTGAATTTGTTGGATCAGAAGTATTTCATCAATC
Source organism: Nitrospirota bacterium (assembly GCA_030645475.1). Lineage (NCBI taxonomy): Bacteria > Pseudomonadati > Nitrospirota > Nitrospirota bacterium. Next base: position 6,722 of record JAUSMA010000071.1, on the reverse strand, counting down.
AGGGGGAGGGGAATATCGGACTGGGTGTCTCGCATGCTGGGATGCCGAGGTCGTTCTTTTTCCGCGGCCAGTGGTTCTTCTAGCCGGATGCTGAAACGGGCCATCAACTGCGTTCTCGTCTCGCACGAATCCTCAACGTACCCCAAAGGGTACGTTGAGGATTCGTGCGTCGCCTGCGGCCTTGTTGCCTGGCCCGTTTGAGCATCCGGCATTCAATAGGGTAGGATGCGCACATGATGAAACTATTTCTTGCGATATCCTTCGCGGTAATTTTGGCCTGGCCTGTCGCTGCGTTTGCGGTGGCCGGTGACGAGGCGACGCATGCGGACGACCATCATGAAGATGTGCTGGAGCTGCCTGAGGTCCATGTGCATGGTCTTCCGCTCAACAAGGACCAGCAGCTTGGACCGGTTCCGAAAGCCACCCCATGGCCGGCTATTCCGCCGGCCTTGGACGGAAAAGAACTCGACGATTGGATGAAGGCCCGCATGTTGGTCTCCAAAGATGCGACGGTGACAGTCGTAGTGTTGGAGCCGGCCAAACATCGGGAACTGACCATCGCCGGGATGGCTGCGCTGAAGAAGTGGACTTTCGATCCCCAGATGAAAGGTGATGAGCCGGTTGATGGGGAACTGACCGTGCGTATTCACTTTCGAACGAGATAAGTGCTGGAAGGCTAGGGGCATGAGGCATGTGGCGAAAGGAAATCAAGTGAAGCAGGCAATCCCTCTCGCCTCTCGCCTCATGCCTCTGGCCGCCGGTACCCTATGAGCTGGGACGAATCTTTCTTCCGCGCCATCAATGGCCTCGCCGGTCAGTCTGCCTGGGTCGACCAAGTCGCACTCTCTCTTTCCAACTCAAGTCTGTTGTGGGCTCCCTGCATCCTGTTGGTCTGTTATTGGTTGTGGCTGTCCTGGCGCGAGGTGGTCCTGGGTGCGCCGGTCCTGGCTGCGACGATTGGGATCGCCGATTTTCTCGGTGCCCGCCTGAAGCATCTGGTGGCGCGGCCTCGCCCCTGTATGTCGCTGCTGGACATTCAGCATGTGGAAGCCGCTTGCGGAAAAGTGTTCAGCTTCCCCTCGAACCACGCGATCAATACCGCGGTCGCCGCGGCGTTCTTGCAGGTCCTCTATCCTCGTTCAGGCTGGGTCAGTTGGCCGTTGGTCGGGCTGATCGGTCTGTCGCGTGTGTATATCGGCGCCCACTACGTGACGGATGTGCTGGGAGGCTGGGTAATCGGGGGATCGCTCGGGGCCGGTGTCGCCTGGCTGCTTCTTCTCTACTCCCCTCTTCGTTCTTCACGGGAAAAACCTGCCGTCTAATCTCCTGTGTTCTTCTGGTTTTCCAGACAGCGCAAGAGTTCTGCTTGGCAGCGTTCCTGATCGTACCCTCGTCCAATCAACACAATCGCATGGTTCGGTTCGTCGAGTAGGGTGATCGGCGCAATGGTAGCGTTGCCTGGCGGAGCATATTGAAACTCTTGGAGCTCAGGCCCCTTGGCAAAGCGGAAGAAGCCTTTCGCCCGTTCAAGTTCAGGGGGGAGGGTCTTCATCCAGCTCAGGAATCGTACAAGGTTCAACGGGCCTGGCAGTCGAACAGTCGTGGCGATGGGATGATACGAGGCCCGCTTGTTCGTCGCGGATGATCGCGGTACGCCAAACTCCACATTCACTGTCGGGGCTGGGGATATCCGCGTGATCGGTTCGAGCAGCGCTGAGGGATCGACTCGGGCATGGCTGGTTTCCCAGACCCGCGCGTAGGGGTTCTGGTTGACGATTGCGGCCTTGAAATTCTCCCAATGGCCGGCGACGTAGAGATCTTTTTTGTTGAGGATCAGTTCGTCTGCGCAGCGGATTGCCTGGGAGGTGACGAAGGCTCCCATACTTTCCCGATCGGTGGGGATGGGATGCAGGAGGGCGATGACTCTTTCCAAATGTGCGAGCCTCGCGGTGTAGAGATCGGTGACGCCATCGATGACTTCGGCTGGGTCGGCCATGCCGGAGCATTCGAGGATGATCACATCCGATTCATATTCCCGCACCAGTTGGGCGATCCCCCAGGACAAGTCTTCTTTCGTGTCGCAGCAGACGCAGCCGCCGGCGAGGTTCATGACTTGTTCGGCGATGGTGCCTGCGCGAGGGCCGTCGATGCTCACCTCGCCGGCTTCGTTCATCAAGACGCCGGCTCGCTTGCCTTGGCTTTTCCAATGTTCAAGGAGCCTCATCAAGAGCGTGGTTTTTCCCGCGCCGAGAGAGCCGCAGAGGATATAGAAGGGGATGGACATATTCATTCCTGGTTATCGAACGGCCCCACGGACATCGTGGTTTGCATTCTACCGGTCACAAGGATTCTGAACAACTCAATGCTGGTGGGTGAGGGCTTCGAGCTCAGGATGCTGCGCGGCGAGTTTGGTTAGGTCGCAATGGACGTCGTCGGGATCGCAGCAATGCGTTTCCAATTGAATCGTCATGTGTTTGATCCCGAAATCGGAGGTAATCCGGTCGTGGATCGATCGCAGGAGCGCGTTCGTCAGGGTGGAATCATCGCCGTCGGTCAGCACATGGCAGGTGAGCATGATGAGGCGGGGCTCTACGGCCCAGATATGGAGATCATGCACATTCTTCACGCCGGGCAGGGACTCGATCGTCGTGGCGACGTGGGACGCACTGATCGTGGGCGGCGTGGATTCCAGGAGCACATCGAGGGATTCTTTGAACAGCGGCCAGGCTCCATGGAGAATGGCGCCGACCACGAGGAGACTGATGAGCGGATCGAGCACCGTCCAGCCCGTCAGCATGATTGCGCCGCCGCTCAGTACGACACCGAGCGAGACCCAGGCATCGCCCAGCATGTGCCAAAAGGCGCTGCGGATGTTTAGGTCGTCTTTCGCGCCATGCTGGAGCAGCAAGGCGATGCTGAGATTGGCCACAAAGCTCATGGCAGCAATGCTCATGATCCACCCGCCATCGACGGGGACCGGATGCAGTAACCGCTTGAGTCCTACGAGGGTAATGCCGATCGCCGTCAGCAGCAGGATAAACGAGTTGAGAAATGCGGCAATCACGCCGGCGCGGTGATAGCCGAACGTGCGCGTTTCGCTGGCCGGCTGCCTGGTGAGGATGTGGGCATACAGCGCCAGAAAGAGCGAGCCCTGATCGACGAGATTGTGTCCCGCGTCGCTCATGAGACCGACGCTGTCGAGCAGGAAGCCGCCGATGAACTCGGCGGTGATGACCAGGGCATTCAGCCCGAGCGAGAGATACAGACGCGAGCGCAGATGTTCGAAGGAGACGAGAGAACTCATGGACTAGTGTCGCATGGCCCATGAGACAGGGCAAGCATCCGGGCGAGTTGGAAATGGTGGTGCACTACTTTGTCGATTGAGCTGCGGTGAACTCCAGGAAATATTGGCGTGGCAGGAAATTATGCTCCCGGTCGAGCCGATATCCTGCGTCGGTCAGTTCTTTGACGATGGTCTCACGAGAGACGAGGTGATGTTTGGGGAATCCAAGCTCGCCTGATCGGTCATCGGGGTAGAAATCGATAATGCTGATGCGGGCTCCTGGCTTGAGCGACGATGCGAGGTTGTGGAAATATTTGGAGCGGTCCTCAAGATGATGGATGGTGTTGCAGACGAAGAGGAGATCGACGGATTCGAACGGCAGCTTGGGATTATCCGGCTGCGCGAGGATGAACTCCGCGGTGTAGGCGGTGTGCATGTGGATGACGTTCTCTTTGGCATAGGCCAGCATCTCCGGCTCGACATCGACGGCATAGACCATTCCGGTTTCGGTGACCGCTTCGATGAAGCGTCGTGTGAAGTAACCTGACCCTGAGCCAAGATCGGCGACTGCCATGCCGGGTTTCAGCCTGAGCGCCTCGATCACCTGGGCCGGTTTCTGGTCGCGATCGCGCTCGGTACTATCGAGGTGCTCCAGGTATTGTTTGATATCGTCGGGGCGACGGTGCTGGTCTTGGGCCAGCGCTGGCCCGGCAAGGAGCACGTAGAGGCCGACCAGGAGGATGACGTTCTTGTTCATGGTTGCCGGCTCCTCGGTGGCACACGTTCGCTGAGCACGGGAAATTTTGCTTGGCCGATACCGAAATTTCCGTTCGCGGGATCAGCCGCTACGACGCGCAGGGTGATCCCGTCCGGGGCGTCGTTCGGGAGGGGGACGAAAAACGGGGCTTCGAAGCGCGCCCGATCGCTGTTGTAGAACAACTGGAGCCGTTCGAGGACCCGCTCTCCGATCATCAGCTCGCCGTAGATGTGGACCTTTCGCGAGTCCCAGTCTCCATGCGGACGAACGAGCGCTCCGGACAGGGTCCGGACTGAGGCGCGCAGGATCACATCGTTTCTCGCGATCAACGACTCACCTGGTTGAGGATGTTCGATTTGGACGATGTAGCCGTAGAGGTGGAGGACGATCCCGTCGTTGGTCATGTCTTGCCCGGGCACGAGCCATACGGTCGTCGACGCGCGCTGGGACGATGCGGGGTAGGCGAGGGGGCCTTCCGCGGTCACCTCAACCAGCGTGGGACGGAGCAGGTCGAAGGTCGCGGTGAAGGCTGCGGCCGGCCTAGAGCTATAGTGGGGCTCCTCCATGAGGCGTGGCGTTCGCATGATTTGATTCTGGTCGCCGGCATCGCCCTGCTGAATGCCGGTGGCCAGGATCTGTTTGGTGGCCACGTCGGTGATCGTAACCCGGGCGTTTCCAACTTCGCGGCCGAGAACCATCGATCCACGGCTCACCACGCGGACCAGGATGGTCGTCGATTGTGGTTCGTTCAGACGGAGGTCGGGGGGCGGGTCGCTTTTAGCCGAAATCGCCGTGCAGGGGAGGGGCATCAGCACAGCACTGCAGAGAAACAGCAATCTGATTGTGGCAACTGCCGGGGTCATTTCACCTTGGTGCCGGGATCAACTTCCTCAAGGATGGTGGCCAAGCCACGGACTTCGCTGTCGCCTGCGGCCAGGACCATGCCTTGCGATTCGATGCCCATGAGCTTCGCCGGCTTGAGGTTGGCGACGATGATGATCATTTTCCCGATCAGGGCTTCGGGCTCGTATTTCTTTCCGATGCCAGCGACGATCTGCCGCTGTTCGCTGCCGACAGACACTTGAAGCTTCAGCAGCTTTTCCGACTTCGGGACACGCTCTGCACTGATGACCTTCGCGGTCTTGAGCTGAATCTTCATGAAGTCATCGATGGTGATCTGAGCCGGTGCAGCCGGGGCTGAAGCGGCGGCTGCTAGGGGCGCGACTTGTGCTGCTGCAGTGGCCGAGGCAGGCGCCGCTACTGTTGGCTGCGGGGGAATCGCTGTGTCGCTCACGGTTTTGGCTCCTTGTGGTTTTGATTCGATACGGGGGAAGAGGCCGGGGCCTTTGTAGATGTTGACCTCCGCAAGAGGCGTGTCCCATTCATAGGCTGTAGGTAGTATCGGTTTTGAGAAATCGAATGACAGGCCGAGTTGTTGGGCAAGTTGTCCCGCCGTGTGGGGCATGTAGGGATACATGAGTACAGAGAGCAAGCGTAGCGCTTTCGATGTCGTATTCAGCACGGTGTTGATGCGTGGTTGGTCCTCAGGATTCTTTGCGAGTTTCCAGGGTGCAGCCTTATCGATGTATTCGTCGCAGAGGCCGATGAGCTCCCAGATGGCCTGGAGGTTTTCGCGAAAGGCGAGCGTGCGATACCCCTGATCGATTCGTTCGGGAAGGCCCGTCGCTGTGGCGGCGATTCTGGCTTCAAGCTCTGGAAGGGCCGGCGTCCCAATCGCGGGAATGGTTCCGTGGGCGAACCGTTCAATCATCGTCAATGTCCGGCTCAACAGATTGCCGATTCCATTAGCCAGGTCACTGTTGATGTTGGTCACCATCGCAGATTGCGAAAAATCGCCATCCTGTCCGAACGGTACCTCTTTAAATAAGAAGTAACGGAACGCGTCGGCGCCGAACTCATCGATCATCTTGTTGGGATCGACGACGTTGCCGCGGCTCTTCGACATCTTTTCGCCATCGACCGTCCACCAGCCATGCGCAAAGATCGTCTCCGGTAGGGGGAGGTTTAGCGCCATGAGCATCGTGGACCAATAGACGGCGTGGGTGGTGAGAATGTCTTTCCCGACGAGATGAACCGAGGCAGGCCAATATCGACTCTGCGACGGAGCCGGAGGAAGATATTCTAATCCGGAGACATAATTGACCAAGGCGTCGAACCAGACATAGGTGACGAAGTTTTCATCGAACGGTAATGGAATTCCCCATGAAAGCCTGTTTTTGGGCCTTGAGATGCAGAGGTCTCCGAGAGTGTTGTTCCTCAGAAATCCGAGAACCTCATTTCTCCTTGTGTCCGGGAGTATGTAGGAGGGGGTCTCTTCGATATATTTGATGAGCCTTTCCTGATATTTCGACATGAGGAAAAAATAGTTCTCTTCATGTATCCGGTCAACAGGCCTGCCGCAGTCGGGACAGTTGCCTTCCACTATGTCCTTTTCAGTCCAGAAACGCTCATCAGGAGTGCAGTACCAGCCGGAGTATTCCCTTTTTTCAATCTCTCCCCTGTCCCAGAGCATCTGAAGAAGTCCCTGCACACTCTTGATGTGTGCGTCGTCGGTTGTCCGGATAAATGCGTCATTGGATATGTTCAGCCTTTTCCAGAGATTTCTGAAATTGTCCACCATGATGTCTGCATGTTCCTTCGGGGTGCGTTTCTTTTCCGCGG